>NZ_BBSK01000097.1:0-113039 GCF_001319805.1 Burkholderia sp. E168m22 | reverse complement strand
CGGCGTATGCCGTCGCGTGCGTTTCGCCAACGTTCAGCCAGCGGTGTGCCCGGGCGGTGCGGCACGCATCGCGTCCACCATCCAGCGCAGCGTTTCGTCGAGCGGCGTGACCGGCAATTCGCCCACCGCGCGCCGCAGCTTGTCGCGCGACCCGCTCAGGCTTTTCACTTCGTTGTGCCGCACGAAGCGCGGGTCGATCGTCACGTCGATCACGTAACCGGCGATGCGCGACAGCATCGCGAGCACTTCCTTCAGCGAATACGCGCGCTCCGAGCAGACGTTGAACGTCTCGCCGGCCGGCGCGGCTTCGATGAGCTTCAAATAGGCGGCCGTCACGTCGCGTACGTCGGAGAAATCGCGGCTCACGTCGAGGTTGCCGAGGGAGATCCGCGGCGCGTTGCTCGCATAGTGCGCGACGAGCTTCGGCAGCAAATAGGCATCGCTCTGGCCGACACCCGTGTAGTTGAACGGCCGCGCGATCACGATCGGCAGCCGGTCGGCCCAGAGCTTCGCCGCATATTCCATCGCGAGCTTGCTGACCGCGTAGTCGTTCGCCGGGGCAGGCGCGACGGTTTCGTCGAGCACGCCGGCCGTCGAATTGCCGTAGACGTTCGCACTGCTGGCCAGCAGCACCGCCGACGGACGGCGGTCGAGGCCGGCGAGCGCCGCCAGCAGGTTGCGCGTGCCGACGATGTTGACTGCGTAGGTTTGCGACGGCTCGTCCTGCGCGACGTGCGCACGCGCGGCGAGATGCACGACCGCGTCGGGGCGCGCATCGGCCGCGGCCGCGCGCATGGCCTCCGCGTCGAGCAGGTCGGCGGGCAGCAGCGTGCAGTGTGCGAACGCCGGATCGGCGGGGCGGGGCGTGCCGGGCGCGACCGTGCCCCAGACGTCATAGCCGGCCGCCTGCAGGCGTTCGGCCATGTAGCGACCGGTGAAGCCCGTCAGGCCCGTGACGAATGCACGGCGCGACGGACGCCCGGTTTCAGAACGTGTCATGGTGTTGGTTCCGCGTCAAATCCGCTTCGACCATCATCTGGCAAAGTTGTTCGAGCGTCGTCTTCGGTGCCCAGCCCAGTTTGCTTTTCGCCTTGTCCGCGCAGCCGATCAGCAGGTCGACTTCGGCCGGGCGGTAGAACTTCGGGTTCACTTCGACGAGCACGTTGCCGGTCGCGGCATCGAGGCCGCGCTCCTGCTCGCCCTTGCCGGTCCATTCGATCTGGTAGCCGGCCGCCGCGAACGCCATCCGCACGAAGTCGCGCACGGTTTCGGTGCGGTTGGTCGCCAGCACGTAGGTGTCGGGCTCGTCGGCCTGCAGCATGCGCCACATGCCTTCGACGTATTCGAGCGCGAAGCCCCAGTCGCGCTTCGCGTCGAGATTGCCGAGCTCGAGCTTGGTCGCCTTGCCCAGCTTGATCTTCGCGATCGTGTCGGTGATCTTGCGCGTGACGAATTCGCGGCCGCGCAGCGGCGATTCGTGGTTGAACAGGATCCCGCTGCTGCCGAACAGGCCATACGATTCGCGATAGTTCACGGTCATCCAGTGCGCGTACAGCTTCGCGACGCCGTACGGGCTGCGCGGATAGAACGCGGTGGTTTCCGTTTGCGGAATGGCCTGTACCTTGCCGAACATCTCGGACGTCGACGCCTGGTAGAAGCGCGTCTTCGGGCTCACGACGCGAATCGCCTCGAGCAGGTTCAGCGGGCCGATGCCGGTCACTTCGGCGGTCGTCGCCGGCTGGTCGAACGACACGCCGACGAAGCTTTGCGCGGCCAGGTTGTAGAGCTCGTCCGGCTGCGTGCGTTCGAGCAGGCGCAGGCTCGAGCCCGCGTCGGTCAGGTCGTGCTCGACGAGCGTCAGGTTCGGGTGCGTGTCGACGCCAAGCTCGGCGATACGCCAGAAGTTCACCGAGCTGGTGCGGCGGTAGGTGCCGGTGACTTCGTAGCCTTTGTCGAGCAGCAGTTTGGTCAGGTACGCACCGTCTTGCCCCGAAATTCCGGTGATGATGGCCTTTTTACGCGTTTGGCTCATGGCGTTGTCCTGGTAGAAGCGATGGATGATGAAATTCAGGCGGTCGTGCCGGCGGCAGCCGGCACCGCGCGGCGCGCCGGCCCGCGTGTCAGGCGCCGTTCGAAGCCGTACCAGCTCAGGGTCGCGTAAGCGAGCGTGATCGCGAGCGCGAGCACGGCCGTGACGAAGCGGTTCAGATGCAGCGGCCACAGCGCGTACAGCACGCTCAGGTGGATCAGGTAGACGGTGTAGCTGACGGTGCCGACGTAGACGAGCATCGGGTTCGTCAGCACGCGCTGAACGAGGCCGCGGCCGCGCAGCGCGATCACGACGATCGACGTGCACAGCAGCAGCGAGATGCTGTAGAGCGCTGCGTTCGACAGCGGCGTGTTCGCGGCGCGAAAGCGCGGGAACGACAGGTGCAGCCAGCCGAGGATCGCGAGCGACACGAGCGCGCCGACGATCGCGAGCGGATAGAACGGCTCCAGCGCGCGCCGGTCGCGGCGCAGCACGATCGCGAGCAACGCGCCGGCTGCGAGCAGGTCCATCCGGAACGGCGTCAGGTAGTAGATCGGCCAGAACGAATCGAACCACGGCGTCGCGATCGCGCGCAGCACCGGCGCCGCGACGATCAGCGCGGCGGCGACCCACAGCAGCGCGCGCTCCGAGCACCACAGCACGACGAACGGCCAGAAGATGTAGAACTGCTCCTCGACCGCGAGCGACCACAGCACGTTCAGGCTGTCATGGCCGATGCTGCCGAGCGACAGCCCGATATTGGTCGAGAAAAACGCGAACCACGGCCAGTGCGGCAGCCAGCTCGAGCCGAACAGCAGCGTCGACACCAGCAGCAGCAGCACGTACGGCGGCAGGATGCGCCGTACGCGACGTGCGTAGAAGTGGCTGAAGTACGACTGCCCGCGCGCCTTGCGATCGAGCAGGATGCCGGTGATCAGCAGGCCGCTCAGCACGAAGAACAGATCGACACCCATCCACAGCGGCGCCTTCAGTGCGTGCTGCAGGAATACGGCGCCCACGGCGATCGCGCGCAGCCCGTCGAGCTGCACGATCCGGCCGTGTTGCGGCGGGGCGAGGTCGGCGGGGCGCGCCAGGGCCGTCATCGCGCGGCTCCTTCACGACCCGCATCCAATGCGTGTACGTATTGCATGCCTTTAAATCGAATATGGAATCGAAACCGATTCTAGGGAAAAGAAATCGGTAAAAAAACGCGCGTCGGTTAGCGGGCGATAAATAGGCAAATGCCGATTATTACGATCACGGCATGAAAGGTTGGCGCCCGGACGGGCTCGCCAGGCGGCGCAGAGCGGAATTTTCTACGTGGCGGCGCGGGAGAGGCGGTCGTTATTGCCGTTTTTGGGCGTCATTTATTCGCTGTTCCGGCTCGATATTTCAGGCAGAAACATCCCCAAATATTTCCAAATTTCTTGTGATTATTTTTGCTTGTAACCTGCATCGCGACGTTTGAAACCCATTTAGCGACAGGGCGCGGCCGCGGGCGATCCGTGGCGGCGCCGGTCGCTGTTGCATCGAGTCTGGAGAAGCGCATTGCGACGTCTGATTCTGGTTGGCATGACGGTATGCGCGGTGCTGCTGACGAGCGCCGCGCCGGCCGAAACGGTGTTGCCCGCGACGACCTCGTGGATCGGCAACACGTTCGGCTATGGCGATGGCACATGGACGCAGATCGACATCCGCGCGATCGCGGTGACGCCCGAGGGCAAGGTGTATACGAATGCGCCGTGGGACGAGAGCGGCGCCGAGGCGAGCGTCTACCAGGACGGGAAGATGCTCGGCTTCGCCGGCGGCACGCACGGCTGGGGCAATCTCGGCGGCAGCGCGATCGCGGTGAACGGCAAGTACGCGTATGTCGCGATCGGCGTCGGCAACGAGCGCGGCCACCTGCAGTCGCCCGGCATCTGGCCGGACAAGGGCAAGCAATGGTTCGGCATCTCGCGGCGCACGATCGGCGACATGAAGCAGCCCGCGCCGTTTCGCGCGGCGCCGCAGGTCGCGCCGGGCGGGCGTGCCGATACCGGCCGCGCACGGATGGCCGCCAGCTTCATGATGATGAACGAGGTGCCGGCGCCCGCACGCTCGGAAGTGGGTGAGGCGAAGGCGGAAGTGGGCGGCCTCGCGGCCGACGACAAGACGCTGTTCGCGACCAATCCGTCGCGCGACGTGGTGGATGTGTACGACGCGGAGACGATGCAGCAGAAGGGCACGTGGAGCGCGCACGAGCCGGGCCGCATCGCGCTCGCCGGCGACGGCACGCTGTGGCTGCTGACCGATACGCTGGGTGGGCCCGCGCATCTCGTGCACGTGCGGGCCGACGGCCGCAAGCTCGACGACGCGCCGGCGCTGCCGGAAGGCACCGACGCGGTGGACGTGGCGGTCGACGCGAAAGGGCGCGTGCTCGTCGCGGACAACGGGCCGCGCCAGCAGATCCTGATCTTCTCGAAAGGCGGCAACGGCTATGCGCCGTCGGGCACGCTCGGCGAACGCGGGGGCATCTTCGCGGGCCCGGTGCCGGGCCGGCCGGGGCCGCAGCGTTTCAACGGGCTGACCGGCGTCGGCGTCGACCGCGCGGGCAACATCTATGTATCGATGAACGGGATCGGGCCGCGCCACGACACGATCGGCGCCGGGCTCGGCGCGGTGCTGGAGAGCTACACGCCGGACGGCAAGCTGCGCTGGCAGGTGCAGGGGCTGCTGTTCGTCGACGGCGCGTGGCTCGATCCCGCGCGGCCGAACAGCGTGTACACGGGCAACAAGCGCTTCGAGCTCGACCTGTCGAAGCCGCCGGGCCAGGACTGGAAATACGTCGGCTTCCTGTCGAACCGCTTCAAGTATCCGGACGACCCGGTGTTCCACACGGACCAGTATCCGGGCATGCCGATCGCGCGGCGCGTCGACGGCCGCACGTTCCTGTACCTGACCGACATGTACGCCGATCACCTGAAGATCTACCGCTTCGACGCGAAGCGCGACGGCGAGGTTGCGATTCCGTCGGGCCTGATCGCGGGCCGCGCGCGGCCGGTCGACAAGGTGCCGAACAAGCCGCCGGGCGGCGACTGGCTGTGGCGCGACGCGAACGGCAACGGCCGGATCGATGCCGACGAGTCCGAGATCAACACGACGGGCAAGGCGAAGGCGGGCGGCTGGGGCTGGTGGGTCGACACGAAGGGCGACATCTGGCGCACGAGCGACGTGCGCGGCATCCACCGCTTCCAGTACGGCGGCGTCGACAAGGCCGGCAACCCGATCTATTCGTACGACAAGGTCACGACCTACCCGATGCCGCAGCCGTTCACGCAGTTGCGCCGCGCGATCTACGAGCCGCAGACCGACACGCTGTACGTGACCGGCTACACGGCCGATGCGCCGCCGCAGCCGGGCATCAACAAGGAAGTGGGGCGCGTGCTGATCCGCTTCGACAAGTGGTCGACGGGCTCGCCGGTCGCGCGCTACCAGGTGGCGCTGCCGTGGAAGCTCGATGCGAAGCCGATCTTCGACCTGATCGGGATCACGGTCGAGGGCCGCTACATCTTCACGGTGGAGCCGGTCGGCAAGATCCACGTGTACGACAAGGAAGCCGGCAAGGAAGTCGGCGTGATGAGCCCGGGCGCCGAGGTCGGCAAGGCGTCGGGCTGGGTCGACGTGCCGTTCGGCATCAGCGCGTTCCGGCGCGAGAACGGCGAGTACCTGGTGTTCGTCGAGGAAGACGCGCGCGGCAAGGTGCTCATGTACCGCTGGAAACCTTAACGGGCCCATGGGCTAAAGCATGGACAAAGGCATACTCAAGAACGTTTCGATCAACTTCATCGGGCTGATCCTGCCGACCTTCGTGTCGCTGGTGACCGTGCCCGCGTACATCCACGCGCTCGGCGTCGAACGCTATGGCGTCGTAAGCCTCGTGTGGACGCTGATCGGCTATTTCGGGATCCTCGATCTCGGGATGAGCATGGCCGCGCAGAACCACATCTCGAAGGCGCTCGCGAGCGGCAACGCCGACGAAAGCGCACGCGTGTTCTGGAGCGCGTTCTGGCTGAATCTCGGCACCGGCATCGCGGGCGGACTGCTGATCTATTTCGGCGCGTTCGTCTACACCGCGTATTTCACGAAGGTGTCGGCCGCGATGCAGCACGAGGTGTATCTCGCGCTGCCGTGGCTCGCGCTCGCGATTCCGCTCGCGAACGTGTCGTGGGTGTTCGCCGGCGCGATCAACGGCGCCGAACGGTTCGGCGTGTTCAACACGAACCAGACGATCGGCACGTTCCTGTTCCAGCTGCTGCCGCTCGCCGCCGCGTGGTGGATCGCGCCGAACCTGCAGACGGTGCTCGCCGCGGCCGTCGTCGCGCGGCTGATCGCGGCGGTGATGCTCGGGCAGGCCAGCATCAAGGTGCTCGGCATCCGCCGCATCGATCCGCCGCAGTGGGGCACCGCGAAAGGGCTGTTCAACTTCGGCGGCTGGATGCTGATCGCGAGCACGACCAGCATGATCGCCGACACGCTCGACCGCGTGATGCTCGGCGCCGGCATGGGCGCGAAATTCGTCACCTACTACACGGTGCCGCAGAACCTCGTCACAAGGTTGAACATGCTGCCGAACGCGCTGGTGCGCACGCTGTTCCCGCGGCTGTCGGCGGTCGGCCGCGATCATGCGGATACCCTCGCGCGCCAGTCGCTCGAATTCCTGAACGGCGTATTCACGCCGGTCGGCATCGTCGCGATCTTCGCGCTCGCGCCGTTCCTCACGCTGTGGGTCGGCGCCGATCTCGCCGCGCATTCGGCGCCGGTCGGCCGCGTGCTGGTGATCAGCGTGTGGCTCGTCGGCCAGGCGAGCGTCACGCGCATCCTGATCCAGTCGCAGGTCAACCCGGCCCGCGCGGCATTCGCCGGGCTCGTCGAGATGCCGTTCTTCGTCGGCGGCCTGTGGTTCGGCATTCATCACTTCGGGCTGATCGGCGCGGCGGTGGTCGTCGCGGCGCGCGCGCTCGTCGACTACGGCGTGCTGCTGTACCTGTCGGCGATCCGAATGCGCGCGATCGTGCTCGACATGCTCGCCCATCTCGCCTTCCTGCTCGCGAGCCTGTTTCTGGCCCAAGCCTGGTCGGGGCTCGGCGAGTCGATCGGCATGTGCGCGGTCGTGCTGGTGCTGAACGTCGCGTGGTCGCTCACGATGACGCCGGGATTGCGCGCACTCGTGCGCGACCTGTTTGTCCGTCTCAATGCGAGGAAAACCATATGAATCGCGATCTGGCGGAACACGCCGTCCTGAATCTCGCCGCGGCCGATGCCGCCGTTGCCCACCCGGGCGACGCCGCGCTGCACCGCGCGGTGCCGGCCGAGCGCGCGGGCGCGCGGCAGCCGGCGCGTGCGCTGCGCGTGGCGATCGTCCACGACTGGCTCGTCACCTATGCGGGCGCCGAGCGCGTGCTCGAACAGATCGTCGCGTGCTTTCCCGACGCGGACCTGTTCAGCCTCGTCGATTTTCTCGACGACCGCGCATTCGTGCGCGGCAAGCCGGTGAGGACGTCGTTCATCCAGAAGCTGCCGTTCGCCCGCACCAAGTACCGCAGCTACCTGCCGCTGATGCCGCTCGCGATCGAGCAGCTCGACGTGTCCGAGTACGACCTCGTGATCTCGAGCAGCCACGCGGTCGCGAAGGGCGTGCTGACCGGGCCGGATCAGGTGCACATCAGCTACGTGCATTCGCCGATCCGCTATGCGTGGGACCTGCAGCACCAGTATCTGGAACAGTCGAACCTCACGCACGGGCCGAAATCGCTGCTCGCGCGGATGATCCTGCACTACATCCGCAACTGGGACACGCGCACCGCGAACGCGGTGGACGGCTTCGTCGCGAACTCCGCGTTCATCGCACGGCGCATCAAGAAGGTCTATCACCGCGACGCGGCGGTGATCTTTCCGCCGGTCGACGTCGACGCGTTCTCGCTGAACGCGGTGAAAGAGGATTTCTACCTGACCGCGTCGCGGATGGTGCCGTACAAGAAGATCGACCTGATCGTCGAGGCGTTTTCGCGCACGCCCGAGCGCAAGCTCGTCGTGATCGGCGACGGCCCCGAGATGCAGAAGATTCGCGCGAAGGCCGGCCCGAACGTCGAGATCATGGGCTACCAGCCGTTCGCGGTGCTGCACGACCGGATGCGGCGCGCGAAGGCGTTCGTGTTCGCGGCCGAGGAGGATTTCGGGATCTCGGTCGTCGAGGCGCAGGCGTGTGGCACGCCGGTCATCGCGTACGGCAAGGGCGGTGCGCTCGAAACCGTGCTCGACCCGCAATCGAACCTGCACCCGACCGGCCTCTTCTTCGACGAACAGACGCCGCACGCGATCGTCGCGGCCGTCGACGATTTCGAGCGTGCGCCGCAGCGCTTCACGCCTGACGCGTGCCGCGCGAACGCGGAGCGCTTTTCCGCCGACACGTTCCGGCGGCGCTTTCTCGACTACGTGGAGCAGGCGCTGCCCGGTTCGACCGCGCAGCGCGGCACGGCTGCCCCGCTGCCGGCCGCGCGCGGCCCGGCGACGCTCGTGCTCGACCAGAGCGGCGTGCTCGGCGGCGCCGAGCTGTCGCTGCTCGAGATCATGAAACACATGCGCGCGAACGCCGACGTGCTGCTGTTCGCCGACGGTCCGTTCCGCGCGGCGCTCGACGAGATCGGTGCGCGCGTCGACGTGGTCGAGCAGGGTGCGCTCGCGGGCGTGCGCAAGCAGGGCGGCGTGTCGTTCGGCGCGGTGAAGCAGCTCGTGCGGCTGGTGCGCGACGTCGCCCGGCGCGCGCGCCGCGCCGAGGTGATCTACGCGAACACCCAACGCGCGATGGTGGTCGCCGCGCTCGCCGGGCGGCTCGCGCGCAAGCCGGTGGTCTGGCACCTGCGCGACATCGTCAGCACCGATCATTTCGGCGGCAAGCAGTTGAAGGCGATCAAGTATTGCGCGCGGCTCGGCGTCACGCGCGTGATCGCGAACTCCGACGCTTCCGCGCAGGCGTTCCGCGCGCTGACGGGCTTCACGCCGCAGCACGTCGACGTCGTGTTCAACGGCATTTCGGCCGAACCGTTCGACGCGCTGGAAGGCGTGAGCCAGGCCGCGCTGCGCGCGCGCCTCGGGCTGCCAGCGGACGCCTGGCTGGTCGGCTCGTTCAGCCGTCTCGCACGCTGGAAGGGGCAGCACGTGCTGCTGGAGGCCGCCGCGCGGCACCCGGACATGCATGTGGTGCTGGTCGGCGCGCCGCTGTTCGGCGAGGACGACTATGCGGCGCAACTGCACGAATTCGTCGCGCAGCACGGGATGGACGAACGCGTGCATTTCCTCGGGTTCCAGCGCGACGTGGCCGCGTGCATGACGGCGGTCGACGTTGTCGCGCACACGTCGATCACGCCGGAGCCGTTCGGGCGCGTGATCGTCGAGGGGATGCTCGCGCGCCGGCCGGTCGTCGCGGCGCGGGCGGGCGGCGTCGTCGAGATCATCGAGGACGGCGACAACGGGCTGCTTTGCGAGCCGGGCAACGCGGCCGCGCTGGCCGATGCGCTGGCGACGCTCAAGCGTGACCGCGCGCTGCGCGAGCGGCTCGTCGCGAGCGGGCGTGCGACCGCGGTGCGCCGGTTCGGGACCGAAACCTACGTGGAGCGGGTCGAGAAGATCCTCGCGGATACGGCGAAAGCCGCCAAGGCCGCGAACGCGAAGAAGTAGCAGCCGGCGCGAGCCGGCGGGAAAGGGGCCCCCATGCGGCGTTGCGCTGCGCGGGGGCTTTGCTTTTCAGCGGGCGAGGTGTCTGGCTCCGGCAGACGGGTGTGTTTGCGTCGCGAATCCGCGGCGGGCGCGAGCGTGGCCGACCGTCATCTGAAACCCGGATCGAGCCATCGGCAACGCGAAGCGGGCAGGCGGACCGTTGAAGTCGTGCCGCGGCAAACCCCGCAGAGACGGCTTACGCGGGGCGTAGCGCGGTCGGAGAGCGGCAGGCTGCCGTTCCTTGTCGAACCGGCCCGCGACCGCGTGCCGGCCGTGAAAAAGCCCCCGCGCAGCGAGACGCCGCACGAGGGCTCCGAGACCGGACGGGCCGGCCGGCCCGCGTCAGACGGCCTGTTCGGGCGTCGACGCGACGACGCGGGCGGCGCGGGTCGGCTTGAAGCTGGCCGACCACATCATCGCCGGTCGTTCGAACATCCGGTAGAACAGGTACGCGACCGGAATCGCGACGGCCATGAACGCGAACGACGGCCAGATCGACAGTTGCAGTTCGGAGTGGAACAGCACCGAGCCGAGGCAGACGAACAGCGGCAGGTGGATCAGGTACAGCGAGTAGCTGAAGTCGCCGAACCAGCTCAGCACGCGCAGCGGCGGCGTCGGGCGCGGCGGGCGGGCGAGCGCGCGGTACAGGAAGCACGCGAAGCCGGCCGACCACAGCTGGAATGCACCGTACTGGCCGACATGGAACGCGCCGCAGCCGGCGGCCAGCAGCACGGCGGCCGCGACGTACCACGCGCGCGACGGCACGACGGCCGTGTCGCGTGACTGCTGCGCGCGCACGTCGGCGATCCATGCGCCGATCGTCCAGGACAGCCAGTACGACGTGAAGAACTGCAGGTCGTGCCGTTCGAGCAGCCACGCCGACGCGACGTTGACGAGCGCGACCGTGGCCACGACCGCCGGCATGCCGATGCGCCGGCGAAGCGCGAACAGCAGCGGATAGATCGCATAGAACTGCACTTCGAGCGACAGCGTCCACAGTGCGCCGTTCGACCCGTACGTGTAGCCGGCGACGCCCTGCAGCGAGAACAGGTTCACGAGGAACGCGACCAGGCCGACGTCGCGGATCTTGTGGCTGACGGGCTCGATCTGCAGGCTGACCGCGTCGAGCGCGAGCGTGAACAGCAGCGCGGCGAGCAGCACCGGGTAGATGCGCGCGAAGCGGCGCACCCAGAAGTTCGGCGCGTCGAGCCGGTACGCGGGGTTGGCCGCGAGCTTGAGCGCCGCGTTGCGGTGGATGCAGTAGCCGCTGATCACGAAGAAGATCGGGACGCCGGCGGAGCCCCATGCGAACGGGAAGGTCAGGTAGCCGGCGATCACGCCCGGGCTGAGTGCATGACCGTAAGCATGATGGAAGCTCTGCATGCCGACCCAGACGACCTGGCGGCAGTGGAAATAGGCGACGAGCAGCGCCGCGAAGCCGCGCATCGCGTCGATCACGTGTTCCTTGTGATCGGCGACGGGCGGCGCGGCCAGAGACGATCCGCTGAAAGCTTGCATGCGATTCGATTCCTTGCGACGGATGGACGGGAAGTTTGATCCAATCGTAATGCGCAAGAATTCGGTCAATGAATAAAAAAATCTCGCCCGGAAATATCGGTATTCCACATCATGGATTTATCCCGGCCGCGAAAGCGGTTCGTCGAGGGGCGCGAATTATTTGCCGATTTTTTTCTGATAGTTTGAAAGCTCCAGTTGATTGATGCAAGGAGCGGCAAGATGGACATGCATTGGATCGCGAGCGCTGCAGTACTGCTGGTCATGGCCGTTCTGTCGGCGTACCGCGAGGCGCTGAAGAACGAACCGATCCGCCCGGGCCTCGAGCGGGGCGGCGTGCCCTATATCGAGGAATTCGAATCGTAAGAATTTGTATCTGGAAAATCGGTAATTTGTTTCTGCTTCGGCAATCGGTTCGGCAATATCGACCGAATTGAAACGATTATATTTTTTCCGGAATAATTGGGCAATCAGTTCATATCGAAAATGAGCGGAGCGGAATTGGCAGTGCCGTCGATTCTCGATATGCCGTTCGGAACACAATCGCGCCGGGTCGCGGGTCGACGCGGCGCAGTCAACGCTATCAGGATGCGAACATGTTGAAAGTCACCAAGGCCGTGTTCCCCGTTGCCGGTCTCGGCACGCGGTTCCTCCCGGCAACGAAGGCGAGCCCGAAGGAAATGTTGCCCGTCGTCGACAAGCCGCTGATCCAGTACGCGGTCGAGGAAGCGATCAACGCCGGTATCACCGAGATGATCTTCGTCACCGGGCGCAGCAAGCGCGCGATCGAGGATCATTTCGACAAGTCGTACGAGATCGAGGCCGAGCTCGAGGCGCGCGGCAAGGAAAAGCTGCTCGAGCTCGTGCGCGGCATCAAGCCGAGCCACGTCAACTGCTTCTACGTGCGCCAGCCGGAAGCGCTCGGCCTCGGCCACGCGGTGCTGTGCGCGGAGAAGCTCGTGCACGGCGAGCCGTTCGCGGTGATCCTCGCCGACGACCTGCTGCACGGCGAACAGCCGGTGCTCAAGCAGCTCGTCGACGTGTTCGACCACTATCACAGCTCGGTGATCGGGGTCGAGACGATCCCGCGCGAGGACAGCCGCTCGTACGGCGTCGTCGAAGGCCGGGAATGGGAAGAGGACATCATCAAGCTGTCGGGCATCATCGAGAAGCCGGCGCCGGAGGATGCGCCGTCGAACCTCGGCGTGGTCGGCCGCTACGTGTTCATGCCGACGATCTTCGATCACCTGCGCAAGCTCAAGCCGGGCGCGGGCGGCGAACTGCAGCTCACCGACGCCGTCCAGTCGCTGCTCGCGAACGAACAGGTGCTCGCGTATCGCTACTACGGCACGCGTTTCGACTGCGGCAGCAAGATCGGCTATCTGAAGGCCACCGTCGAGCTCGCGCTCCAGCATCCGGAAGTGAGCCGCGAATTCGAGGCGTACCTGCGTACCTGCTTGCCCGCGCTGGCTGCCGTCGCTTAAAGCGGCCGCGCGCTCCGTCGTTTCAGGTGGTGGTTGTTCCGTTGGCCCCGGCCGCTCGCGCGCCGGGGCTTTTTTGTTTTTGCGGGCGCCCGAGCAGGATGCGCGACGTCTCGGTTGGCGTGCCGCGAACGTGCGGCAGGCGGTGTCCCGCGATGCGTGACGCGTACCGACGAGGCCGGACGTCGCGCGTGAAACCGGTGCCGAAGCATGCGCCGCGTGACCGGATCGGTGGAGGGGTTGCGCGGCATGCACGACACTCGCACGGGTGTCGCGCGATGACGCAGCGGCGGCTGCCATGCAGCCGGCCCTCGGGTGTCGCCGATATCGAAGCGTTCCCGTCCGGCTTTCGCCGTACGTCGCTTTCGCGTGCCGCTCAGCGCGGCGACGCGCTCGGCTGCGTGGCGAAGTGCCGGGCCAGCAGCGCGGCGATCGGCTTCTTGAAGTCGAGCAGCCGCTTTTCGAGATAACGCCAGGACAGGTGCGCGAGCAGCACGGCGAGCGCGAATTGCAGCATTTCCGGCAGCGCGTCGCGGACGATCTCCGGCATCGGCACGTGCGCGAAGGACGCGGGCAGTGCGCCGAAGCGCGCCGGAATCAGGTTGTGGAACAGATAGAAGCCGTAGCTGATCGTGCCGAGATAGGCGAGCGGCGCCCAGTCGAGCAGCGCGACGACGGGATGCTCGGGCGCGCTGACGATCCACAGCATCAGAGCGGCGAGCGACGCCGACAGGCCGAGATCCGCGAGCCCCGCGACCGCATCGGGCAGCGCCGTGAACGCCGGCAGCACGAGGAAGAACACGACGCCTGCCGCGCCGAGCCAGCCGGGCGGCACGCGGCGCGCGGCCGTCGCGCCGCGATCGGCGAGCGCCATCGCGCCGACGCCGCCGAGCGCGATCAGCGCGAAATTCCACGGGGAAAACGCGTAGATCAGCACCGGCGACGCGTCCGACAGGTAGAGCGCGAGATGCGCGATCGCGCACAGCACGACGGCCGCGACGCCGAGCGCGACGTGTCGCGCGGCGGGCACCGTGAGCAGCGCGAGCGGTGCGATCAGATAGAACTGCTGTTCAACGGCGAGGCTCCAGAAGTGCGACGTGGAGCCGGGCCAGCCGTCCTTGACGACGCCGATCCAGTAATTCGACAGGAACGCCGCGTGCCATGCGAGCCCGAGATTGACGCCGCGCTGGTAGAACAGCGCGTGTGCGATCGCGAGCGCGGCGAGCAGCAGGTAATACACGGGAAAGATCCGCAGCGCGCGCTTCGCGAGGAACAGCGCGAGTGCGTGACGGCGCGTCATGGTGCCGCGCTCGACCGCCTGGCGGTTGCGATGCAACTCGCCGACGATCAGGAATCCGCTGATGAGGAAAAACGTCCACACGCCGAGCTTGCCGACGTCGACGGCAAGGACATGGCCCTTGTGGGACAGGAAAACGAGGATGACGGCGAGGGCTCGCAGGCCGTCGAGTCCTTTGACGTATCTGACTTCGCGCATGGAGGCATCCGGGCATTGAGCGTGCCCAGTATAGGTGCGCAAATATCGAACGTAATTCGCGTTCGGACACGTTTGAGCCCATACGTGAAGGTGTTTTTGGATGCTCGAGCGTCGATGAAGTCGGTCGCGCGCAACAAAACCTGCGGGAAACCCCGCGAAAACGCATAAAAGTACTGCACGAAGCGTCAAGGCGCTTGTAGAATCCGGCGTTGAAGCGCGCGCGTTGCACGCTTCGTGTATCCAACGACCACACCTGGTAGGAGAAACATGGCGACTTCCGCAAAAAAGGTGGCCAAGAAGGCTGCCGCACCGGCGACCAAGAAAGTGGCTGCCAAAAAGGCTGCGCCCGCGAAGAAAGTAGTGGCCAAGAAGGCTGTCGCGAAGGCAGCACCGGCTGCTCCGACGCCGCTGAAGGACAAGTTCACGAAGGCATCGCTCGCAACGCACATCGCTGAGCGCGCAGCTGTCGAAGTGAAGGCGGTCAAGGCAGTGCTCGTCGCACTCGAGAACGTCGTGCTGGGCTCGGTCCACAAGAAGGGCGCAGGCGAGTTCACGCTGCCGGGTCTGCTGAAGATCACGGCGCAAGTCGTGCCGGCGAAGAAGAAGCGCTTCGGCAAGGATCCGTTCACGGGCGAAGAGCGTTGGTTCCCGGCGAAGCCGGCCAGCGTGCGCGTGAAGGCACGTGCGCTGAAGAAGCTGAAGGACGCGGCGGCGTAATGCCGCGCAACGACTGCCGAATGCATGTCGGCAGCCGTTGCGATGTCCCGAGATCCCCGTACGCGAAAGCGTGCGGGGATTTTTATTGCGCCGCGCAAAGCGCGCGGTAGCGAACAGGCGGCGTCGCGATGACGGGTTGCCTGACGCGTGGCACGCGGCGGATCGTATGTCGCGCATCTGCATCCCCATCGCCGAGCGGCGAGCTTCGTTCGCGCGACGCATGTCGGTGTCGGTGCGGCAGGGCGAAACGCTCGACATCGTCGGCGAATCGGGAGCGGGGAAGTCGACGCGCGCGATGGCGCTGCCCGGGTGTTGTTTCTTCGCGCTCCGTCGGGCGCGCATCGCCAGGTTTGTCGTCGTGACGGGCTTCATTCCGCACGACATCGCCGCACAGCTCGCCGCCGCGCGCGCCGTGATCGAACGGCACCTCGGTGCGACGCTGCAAGCGGTCCATCTGTTCGGATCGGCGCTCGACGGCGGCCTGAAACCGCGCAGCGACATCGATTTGCTGGTGACGGTCGCGGTGCGCCCGGACGAAGCGGTGCGACGCGCACTGCTGTCGGACCTGCTCGGCGCGTCGGCGCCGCCCGGTTGCAGCGGTGGCATGCGCGCGCTGGAGGTCACCGTCGTCGCGCACGACGACGTGGTGCCGTGGCGTCATCCGGCGCGACGCGAGTTGCAGTTCGGCGAATGGCTGCGCGGCGATCTGGAAGCTGGCATCGTCGAGCCGCCGCTGGTCGATCACGATCTGGCCATCCTGCTGACGAAGGCGCGGCAGCACGGTGTCGCACTGGTCGGGCCGCCTGCGGACGTGCTGTTCGAGCCGGTGCCCGCGCGCGACCGTTGCGCAGTGGGAAGCCGAACCGGACTGGCGTGGCGACGCGTGCAACATCGTGCTCGCGCTCGCACGCATCTGGTACAGCGCCGCGACCGGCGCGATCGCGCCGAAGGACGTCGCCGCGACGTGGGTGCTGGAGCGCCTGCCGGACGTGCACCGGCCGATCGTAGCCGCTGCGCGAGCGGCCTATCTCGATGGCGAAGCGGGCGCGGCAATCCTGTCGGGCGGACCGCTGGCCGAATTCATCGGCTACGCGCGGCGGACGGTCGAGTCGATGCTGTCGGCGTAGCGACGGGCGCCAGCGACGTACGCAAACGACGTACGCCAATGACGTACGCCACCGGGTTACCGGTCGGCCCACGGATAGCAAACGCATGCAAGCCCGCTACACGCGCAGCCCGTCGAGCCGAGCCCGTGCAGACGACCCGGCGCGGCGTCACGCGAGTGCGGCCCGACGCGCTCCGTCAGCCCGCGGTGCCCGCGAAGGCTGCCTTCAGCGCGGCGTCGTCGAACTTGGTCATCTGCATCATCGCGGCGGCCACGCGTCCCGCCTTGACCGCGTCGCGATCGGCCATCATCGGAATGAGCGCCTCCGGAACGATCTGCCATGACACGCCATAACGATCCCGCAACCAGCCGCAGCCGTCGGCCGTGCCGCCGTTGTCGAGCAGGGCGCTCCAGTAGCGGTCGAGTTCCGCCTGGTCCGCGCAGCTGACGAGCAGCGAGATCGTGTGGTTGAACGCCTCCGTGCGCGGGTGGCTCATCGCAAAAAATGGCTGCCCGAACAGATCGAATTCGACCATCCGCGTGCTGTCGGTGCCGGGCACCGCCGTGACGCGCACGATGCGCGAATCCGGAAAGATGCCGGCATAGAAGGCCGCTGCTTCTTCGGCTTCCGTCGAATACCAGAGAAAAGGCGTGATCTTCTGAATCGTCATGACGAGTCTCCTGTCTGTATGGGTCCGGGGCAAACCATGTGCCGCCATCGATACGACGGACGACGCCTGCCGAAATCGGCACGCGGCGCAAACAAATCCCGCTTCGGTTGAGCCGGCGATGCCGGCTGTGCGGATAGTAGTCGTCCTGCCGGGAAACGGCGACCTCGCCGGGCGTAGGAAACGGTGTCGCGGGCACCTTGCAGCCGCCAGGCGCCGCTGCGGGCGTGCCCACCTATGTCGGGGTGTCGGCTCGGGCGCGGCGGCCCTGCAGGCGATGTCGGCCTGCCACGGGGCGCGGACGAAAAAAAGCCAGCCGCGGCCGAAACCGGGGCTGGCTTTCCAGGTCGGCGGCAAGGCGTCGGAGACGCCAGGCACGCCGGATACTTCGTTTTTAGAACTTGTGACGCAGGCCGAGTGCGACGATTTCCTGCGAGCTCTTGCCGGCGATGCCGTACGAGCCGACCGACGCTTGCGCATCGGTACCGTCGGCGTTCTTGCCGCTTGCGTGCTGGTACGCGCCAACCAGGTAGATGTCCGTACGCTTCGACAGCGAGTAGTCCGCGCCGAGCGAAACCTGGTGGTACTTGGCGTCCGTCTGGCCGCTGCCCTTCGTGTAGATGTAGCCGACGCCCAGCAGCAGCGGTGCCGATGCCTGGTACGTGACGAATGCGCGACCCGTGTTGTACTTCTGGTTCGTGCCGAAGCCCGAGTTCGCATCCGCCTTGTATTGCGCGTTGCTGTAGCCGAGGCCGAACGTCACCGGGCCGAATGCGTACTGGCCAGCGACTTGCGCGATGCCGATCGACGATGCCGACGTGTACGCGTTGTTGATGAAGTTACCCGAGCCGTCGAAGATCGCGTCCGACGTGCCGGCCCAGCCGGTGCGCTGGCCAACTGCGCTCAGCGGAGCCGAGTTGTTCGCGTGGAAGTAACCTGCAGCCAGGCCGAGCGGGCCGTTGTTGTACGCTGCCGCTGCCGCCCACGTCTGACCCTTGCCGGTCGAGCCGGCGACGCCGCCGAGTGCGTACAGCGCTTCGACCTGGAGGCCTGCCCAGACCGGCGACGTGTACTTGATCGCGTTGCTGACGCGCAGGCTGTTGTCGTTGTTGTCGACGTCACCCGGCGTGGCGAACACGCTGCCGAAGTAGTTGTCAGCCGTGACTGCCTGGACCAGGTCGACCAGCGGGTCGTACTGGCGACCCAGCGTCAGCGTACCGTACTGGTCGCTTTGCAGGCCGACGAAGGCTTGACGACCGAACATGCGGCCACCCTGGCCCAGTGCGCCCGATGCCGAGTTGAAGCCGTTTTCCAACTGGAAGATCGCCTTCAGGCCGCCACCGAGGTCTTCCGAACCCTTCAGGCCGAAGCGGCTGCCTTGCAGGTTGCCGCTACCCATCGACCACGAATTGTTACCTTGACCATCGTTACCGTGAACATAGGTGATCGACGTGTCGATCACGCCGTACAGCGTGACGCTCGACTGAGCTTGAGCAGCGCCGGCCGCGCCCAGCAGGGCGAGCGAGAGGGTCGAGAGAGCAAGTTTCTTCATCGTTGAGTTTCTCCACGCAAGTGATTCATCGTTATTTGTTGCGGATTGGAGAATAGCTCAGTGCCATACACGCAAGAAAGCTTAAAAAATAAAGTGTCTCGAAAAGGTAACAGCAGGAAAAAGTCCATATATATCAAGCACATCAGAGACTGTTCCTGTTTATGAAATAGTTGACAATTGCTGCGCTGCGATTGTTTCAATAGCTGACGTGCATGGCGACACAACCCCTGTTTCGGCCCGTTGCAGCAAGGAAAAGAGGGTGTGCAAACGTTTGCGGTTGCAGGTGTGCGTGCGCCAACGTGTAAAGAAAGCGTCGACGCCGCGCGAATGCGCGGCGGACACCGGGGTTGCAAGGGAGCGGGAGGGTGTGCCTGGGCGCGCGAGATCGATGCGCGGCCCGTTTCAGGGCGGCGCAATCAGTCGTCGCGCGGGCGATCGTCGGCGTGACCGGGTCGAGCGGCTGGAGCCGGCGCGGCCGGCGCCGCATGCTCGGCCGGCCGATGCGCGTTGCCACGGGCCGCCGCGAACTCCGCGCCGAGCAGCAGCACGATCGCGGAGAAGTACAGCCACATCAGCAGGACCGCGAACGATCCGGCCGCGCCGAACGCACTCGCGGTGCCCGCATGCGCGAGATACAGCGCGAACAGCTTCTTGCCGCCGGAGAACAGGATCGCGGACACGATGCCGCCGATCGCGGCGTCGCGCCACGCGACGCGCGCATCGGGCAGGAATTTCATCAACGACGCGAACGCGGCGGCGAGCACCGCGATGCCGACGAAGAACTGCACGAGGTTCGTGACGACCACGTACGGCGAATCGCCCAGCAGCCAGGTGCCCACGAAGGTGATCGCGGTGTCGAGCACGAGCGACACGATCAGCAGGAACGCGACGCCGAGCACGAGCCCGAACGAGATCAGCCGGACCCGCACCAGTCCGAGCATGCTCGACCAGCGGCTTTCGGTGGCCGGCCAGATCACGCTGAGCGCGGCGCTGAGCGACGCGAACGTGGCCGACGCGCCGATCGCGAGCGCGGCGAACGAGATCAGCGTGGCGAGGCCGCCGCGCTCGCCGGCGCGGTGCGCGTTCTGCACGATCGTCTGGATGCTGGCCGCCGCGTCGTCGCCGATCAGCTGGTGCGCCTGTTCGAACACCTGGCCGCGCGCGGCGTCGTCGCCGTAGAACCAGCCGGCCACCGCGATCACCATCACGAGGGTCGGCGCGAGCGAGAACGCGGAGAAAAACGCGATGCCCGCGGCCATCGCGGAGCAGCGGTCGGACGAGAAGCGCTTGAACGCGGTGAGGGCCCAGTTGGCCTGCTGCTGGGCGAGGCGGGTGGCTTCGGAAGTGATCTGTCGTTTCATGACGGTTCGGTTGCGCGCGGAACGCGGATCATCTCAGTTAATCGGACAAATCGGTATTGATCCGAGGATTCGATCATAGTTGCCTGAACTGTCTATAATTCCTTTCAGTCGTACCCCACCCCACAATAACGCCGAGACCGCCATGCTACAAATGTCCCGGCGCCAGTTCCTGAAGGTGACGGCCACGTCGCTTGCCGGATCGAGTCTTGCCCTGATGGGCTTTTCTCCGTCCGAAGCGCTGGCCGAAGTCCGACAGTACAAACTGGCGCGCACCGTCGAAACGCGCAACACCTGTCCTTACTGTTCAGTGGGTTGCGGCATCCTGATGTACAGCCTCGGAGACGGCGCGAAGAATGCGCAGCCGAGCATCATCCATATCGAAGGCGATCCCGACCACCCGGTCAATCGCGGCACGCTGTGCCCGAAGGGCGCGAGCCTGATCGACTTCATCCACAGCCCGAACCGCCTGACGCACCCCGAGTATCGTGCGCCCGGCTCGGACAAGTGGGAACCCATTTCGTGGAACGACGCGCTCGACCGCATCGCGAAGCTGATGAAGGCCGACCGCGACGCGAACTTCGTCGAGACGGCCGAAGACGGCGCGAAGGTCAACCGCTGGCTCACGACCGGCATGCTGGCTGCGTCGGCGGGCAGTAACGAGGTCGGCTACCTGACGCACAAGACCATCCGCAGTCTCGGGATGCTCGCATTCGACAATCAGGCGCGTGTCTGACATGGCCCGACGGTGGCAGGTCTTGCCCCGACGTTTGGCCGTGGAGCGATGACGAACCATTGGGTCGACATCAAGAACGCGGACGTGATTCTCGTGATGGGCGGCAATGCAGCCGAGGCCCATCCGTGCGGTTTCAAGTGGGTAACGGAGGCGAAGGCGCACCGCAAGGCGCGGCTGATTGTCGTCGACCCGCGCTTCACGCGTACGGCCTCGGTGGCCGATTATTACGCGCCGATCCGCACCGGCACCGACATCGTCTTCCTGGGCGGCGTCATCAACTATCTGCTGACGAACGACAAGATCCAGCATGAGTACGTGAAGAACTACACGGACTTCTCGTTCATCGTGCGCGAGGATTTCGCGTTCAACGACGGCATCTATTCCGGCTACGACGCCGAGAAGCACGCGTACCCGGACAAATCGAGCTGGGACTACGAGCGCGGCGACGACGGCTTCGCGAAGGTCGATCCGACACTGCAGCATCCGCGTTGTGTATACAACCTGCTGAAGCAGCACTACGCGCGCTATACGGCGGAGATGGTCCAGCAGGTCTGCGGCACGCCGAAGGAGAAATTCCTGAAGGTGTGCGAGATGCTCGCGACCACGGCCGTGCCCGGCCGCGCCGGCACGGTGCTGTACGCGCTCGGCTGGACCCACCACTCGATCGGCGCGCAGATCATCCGCACCGGCGCGATGGTGCAGTTGCTGCTCGGCAACATCGGCATCGCCGGCGGCGGGATGAACGCGCTGCGCGGCCACTCGAACATCCAGGGGCTGACCGACCTCGGGCTGATGTCGAACCTGCTGCCGGGCTACATGACGCTGCCGATGCAGGCCGAGCAGGATTTCGACGCGTACATCAAGAAGCGCGTGCAGGAACCGCTGCGGCCGAACCAGCTCAGTTACTGGAAGAACTACAAGGCGTTCCACGTCAGCTTCATGAAGTCGTGGTGGGGCGACGCGGCCACCGCGGAGAACAACTGGGCCTACGACTACCTGCCGAAGCTGGACAAGCAGTACGACCTGCTGCAGGCGATCGAGCTGATGAATGCCGGCAAGATGAACGGCTACATCTGCCAGGGCTTCAACCCGCTCGCGGCGGCGCCGTCGAAGGTGAAGACGGCGGCGGGTCTCGCGAAACTGAAATGGCTCGTGATCATGGATCCGCTCGCGACCGAGACGTCCGAGTTCTGGAAGCACCACGGTGACTACAACGACGTCGATGCGTCGAAGATCCAGACCGAGGTGTTCCGTCTGCCGACCACCTGCTTCGCGGAGGAAAACGGCTCGCTCGTGAGTTCGAGCCGCGTGCTGCAGTGGCACTGGAAGGGCGCCGAGCCGCCGGGCGAAGCGAGGAGCGACCTCGAGATCATGTCGGGGCTGTTCCTGCGCATGCGCAAGCTGTACCAGAAGGACGGCGGCAAGTATCCGGACCCGATCGTGAACCTGACCTGGCCGTACGCGAACCCGGAGAGCCCGACGCCCGAGGAACTGGCGATGGAGTTCAACGGGAAAGCGCTCGCCGATCTGCCCGATCCGAAGGACCCGGCGAAGACGCTCGTGAAGAAGGGCGAGCAGCTCGCCGCGTTCGCGCAACTGAAGGACGACGGCACGACCGCGAGCGGCTGCTGGATCTTCTGCGGCGCGTGGACCCAGGCCGGCAACCAGATGGGGCGGCGCGACAACTCCGACCCGACCGGCATCGGCCAGACGCTGAACTGGGCGTGGGCGTGGCCGGCGAACCGGCGCATCCTGTACAACCGCGCGTCGTGCGACGTCGCGGGCAAGCCGTTCGACCCGACCCGCAAGCTGATCGGCTGGAACGGCAGCGCGTGGAAGGGCGCCGACGTGCCGGACTTCAAGGCGGACGAACCGCCCGAAAACGGGATGGGGCCGTTCATCATGAATCCGGAAGGCGTCGCGCGCTTCTTCGCCCGCGCGGGGATGAACGAAGGTCCGTTCCCCGAGCACTACGAGCCGTTCGAGACGCCGCTCGGCGCGAACCCGTTGCACCCGAACAACCCGCTGGCGCTGAACAACCCGGCCGCCCGCGTGTTCCCGGACGACCGCGCGTCGTTCGGCAAGGTGGCGGACTTCCCGCACGTGGCGACCACGTACCGGCTGACCGAGCACTTCCACTACTGGACCAAGCATGCGCGGCTGAACGCGATCATCCAGCCCGAGCAATTCGTCGAGATCGGCGAAGACCTCGCGAAGGAAGTCGGCGTCGCGCATGGCGAGCGCGTGAAGGTGTCGTCCAAGCGCGGCTACATCATCGCGGTCGCCCTCGTGACGAAGCGGATCAAGCCGCTGACGATCGACGGCAAGAAGGTCCAGACGGTCGGCGTCCCGTTGCACTGGGGCTTCAAGGGTCTGACGAAGCCCGGCTATCTCGCCAATACCCTGACTCCGTCCGTGGGTGACGGCAACTCCTATACACCGGAATTCAAGTCGTTCCTGGTGAAGGTCGAAAAGGCGTAAGGGGGAAGAGATGGCATTGCAATCGCTGGATATCAAGCGGGTCTCGGCCACCACGACGCCACCGCCCACGGTGCGCGAACCGGTGACCGGGAGCGTCGCGAAGCTGATCGACGTATCGAAGTGCATCGGCTGCAAGGCATGCCAGACGGCATGCATGGAGTGGAACGACCTGCGCGACGAAGTCGGCACCAACGTCGGCGTGTACGACAACCCGGCCGACCTGAGCGAGCATTCGTGGACGGTCATGAGGTTCTCCGAATACGAGAACCCGGCGGGCGACCTCGAGTGGCTGATCCGCAAGGACGGCTGCATGCACTGCGAGGACCCGGGCTGCCTGAAGGCGTGCCCGTCGCCGGGCGCGATCGTGCAGTACAACAACGGGATCGTCGACTTCCACGAGGAGAACTGCATCGGTTGCGGCTACTGCGTGACCGGTTGCCCGTTCAACGTGCCGCGGATCTCGAAGAAGGATCATCGCGCGTACAAGTGCACGCTCTGTTCCGACCGCGTCGCGGTCGGCCAGGAACCGGCCTGCGTGAAGACCTGCCCGACGGGCGCGATCGTGTTCGGCACCAAGGAGGACATGAAGCAGCACGCGGCCGAGCGGATCGAGGACCTGAAGGAGCGCGGCTTCGAGCATGCGGGGCTGTACGACCCGCAGGGCGTCGGCGGCACGCACGTGATGTACGTGCTGCACCACGCGGACAAACCGTCGCTGTACCACGGGCTGCCCGACAACCCGTCGATCAGCCCGATGGTGAAGCTGTGGAAGGGCATCGCGAAACCGCTCGCGGTCGCGGGCCTCGCGCTGACCGCGCTGGCCGGGTTCTTCCACTACACGCGGGTCGGTCCGAACGAGGTCACCGACGAGGAAGAAGCCGCTGCCCGCGACGAGGCACGACGCATCAAGGAGGACGCGAAATGAACCACGACGACCCCAACCTGATCGTCCGCTACACGCCGAACGAGCGCACGAACCACTGGATCACCGCGATCACGTTCGTGCTGCTCGCGTTGTCCGGGCTCGCACTGTTCCATCCGTCGATGTTCTGGCTGACCGCGCTGTTCGGCGGCGGCCAGTGGACGCGGATCCTGCATCCGTTCGTCGGCCTCGTGATGTTCGTGTCGTTCGCGATTCTCGTGGTGCGCTTCTGGCACCACAATGCGCTCGACGCGGACGATCGCCAATGGCTGAAGCAGATCGGCGACGTGCTGACCAACCAGGAAGACAAGCTGCCGGCGGTCGGGCGCTATAACGCCGGACAGAAGCTGCTATTCTTCACGCTGGTGGCGTGCCTGCTGCTGCTCCTGCTGTCGGGAATCGTGATCTGGCGGCGCTACTTCTCGTTCTACTTCCCGATCGGGGTGATCCGCGCGGCCGCTGTCGTGCATGCCGTGGCGGCCTTCGTGCTGATCGCGAGCATCATCGTGCACATTTACGCGGCGTTGTGGGTGAAGGGTTCGATCGGTGCGATGGTGCGCGGCACCGTCACGCTGGGCTGGGCCCGCAAGCATCACCCGAAGTGGTTCCGTGAAAGCGTGAAATAACGCAGCGGAGCGGGGCGGTACGCCGATTGCGGCGTGCTGCTCCGCCCCCGCAGGAATCGCCCGAAAGCGCCGATTCGTCGGCGCTTAGTTGGGGGCTGTTTGCGCATGGAACGCGCATGCGAATGCCCGAAATCGCCCGCAGGGCAAGGAGTGAGGAGCGCCGTTTGGCCGAGCCAAACAAGTGACGAGCGACGCCGCCATGTGGGCGATTTCGGGCATTCCCCTAAAATGGATAATTAGACACGGGTTGCCACGAGAAGGGCCGCTCGCCACGTTGCGCTCCTTGCGAATACGTCAGTATTCGCTGCGTCGCGCGCCTCGCGAGCGGCCCTTCTCGTGGCAACGCATGCGCGTTCCATGCGCAAACAGCCCCCTTGGAAGATATTTTCGTGACACAACGCATTCTGGAGCCGACCGAGATCTCGGCACTCGATCATTCGGCCATTCCGCGCTTTCGCCTGCCGGAGCGCGCGACCGCGTTCGCGGCGCGCGCCGCGCGGCTGCGCAAGCTGGCCGACCTGAACCCGATCAGCGGCTACCTGCGGCTGATGGCCACCGTCGCCGACGCGCAGCACGCGACGCTGCAGGCGCTGGAGCTGCCGCTGCCGTCGAAGGAAGCGATCGCACGCGCGCAGGAACATTCGATGCCGCTCGTGCCGGCGCTCGACGGCGAACGCGATGCGCGCTGGCGCGCCGTGCTGTATGAACTGCTCGACCGCGTCGAAAGCGCCGGGCTCGTCAACCCGCAGCTCGCGAAGCTGCTCGACCGGTTGCGCCTGATGGCGCCCGCCGAGCTCGACGCGCAGGCCGATGCGATCCTCGCGCTGCGCTTCGCCGAGGTCGATCCGGCCACCGCGCCGTTCCTGATGGCCGCGCTGCAGGTCGTATGGACTGACCTCGCGAGCCGCGTGACGCCCACCGATGTCCCGTATCTCGACCAGCCGGGGCTGTGCCCGGTGTGCGGCACGCATCCGGTCGCGAGCGTCGTGCGGGTCGGCGGCCAGTATCAGGGCTACCGTTTCCTGCAGTGCGGGCTGTGCACGACCGAGTGGCACATGGTGCGCACCAAGTGCTCGCACTGCGATTCGACGAAGGGCATCGCGTATCACGGGATCGAAGGCGGCAGCGAAGCCGTCAAGGCCGAATCGTGCGACGAGTGCAAGACCTATCGCAAGATCGGCTATCAGGAGAAGGACTACGAGTTCGAGCCGCTGGCGGACGATCTCGCAAGTCTCACGCTCGACCTGCTGATGAACGAGGCCGGCTACCAGCGCAGTTCGCCGAACCCGCTGCTGTGGCCGGACGTGTCGCGGGAAGCGGACTGACGGCACGGGGCCGGGGCGGTGCGCGAGCGCCGTCCCCGGCCGACTGCGAAGCATGAGACTGGAGCCACAACGACGTGACCGAACCGGGTGTGAATGAACTGAATGCCGTGCTGGCGCGTGTGCCGTCGGTCGAGCGCGTGCTGTCGTCGGCGCCGCTGCAGCCGCTCGTCGCCGACTATGGCCGCACGCGCGTGCTCAACGCCGTGCGCGCCGAACTGGAACGCTGGCGCACGGCCGCGCAGCGCGATCCCGCGGCGGCCGAGCCGCTCGACGAGCCGCGCATTGCCGCCGCCGTCGCGCGTACCCTGGCCGCGCAGAATGCGGGCGCCGTGCGCACCGTGTTCAACCTGACCGGCACCGTGCTGCACACGAATCTCGGACGCGCGCTGTTGCCCGACGACGCGGTGCGCGCGGTGGTCGACGTGCTCACGCGGCCCGTCAACCTCGAGTTCGATCTCGCTACCGGCCGTCGCGGCGATCGCGACGACCTGATCGACGCTCTGCTGTGCGAACTGACGGGCGCGGAAGCCGCGACCGTCGTCAACAACAATGCGGCGGCCGTGCTGCTGACGCTGTCGGCGCTCGCGACGAAGCGGGAAGTCGTCGTGTCGCGCGGCGAGCTGGTCGAGATCGGCGGCGCATTCCGCATTCCCGACATCATGAGCCGCGCCGGCGCGAAGCTGCGCGAGGTCGGCACGACCAACCGCACGCATCTGCGCGACTACGCGGATGCGATCGGTCCGCGCACGGCGCTGCTGATGAAGGTGCACTGCAGCAACTACGCGATCAGCGGCTTCACGAAGGAGGCGACGCTCGCCGAACTCGCGCCGCTCGCGCGCGAGCACGGCGTGCCGGTGGCCGTCGATCTCGGCAGCGGCACGCTGGCCGACCTGTCGCAATGGGGGCTGCCGCACGAGACGACCGTGCAGGAAACCGTCGCCGCCGGCGCAAACGTTGTCACGTTCAGCGGCGACAAGCTGCTCGGCGGCCCGCAGGCCGGCTTGATCGTCGGCGATCGCGCGCTCATCGCGAAGATCAAGAAGCATCCGCTCAAGCGTGCGCTGCGCGTCGGCAAGCTGACGCTCGCGGCGCTCGAACCGGTGCTGCGCCTGTATCAGTCGCCCGAATTCCTGCGCGAGCGCCTCACGACGCTGCGCTTGCTGACGCGCCCGCAGCGCGAGATCGCAGAAGCGGCCGAACGGGTGCGGCCTGCGTTGCAGGCTGCGTTCGGCAGCGGTTTCGACGTGACGGTCGAACCGATGTTCAGCCAGATCGGCAGCGGCGCGCTGCCGGTCGACCAGTTGCCGAGCGCCGGGCTCGTGGTGCGCTCGGCGGACGGCAAGCGCAGCGGCCGCGCGCTCGCACAGCTCGAGAAACGGCTGCGCGAATGGCCGCGCCCGGTGATCGGCCGCGTGGCCGACAACGCGCTGCGGCTCGATCTGCGCTGCCTCGAAGTAGCCGACGAAGCGGCGTTCGTCGCGCAATGCGTGCCGCTCGCGGGGCCCGCTGCATGATCGTCGGGACCGCGGGGCACATCGACCACGGCAAGACCACGCTCGTGCGTGCGCTGACGGGCGTCGACACCGATCGCCTGAAGGAAGAGAAGGCGCGCGGCATTTCGATCGAACTCGGCTACGCGTATACGCCGCTCGGCAACGGCGACGTGCTCGGCCTGATCGACGTGCCGGGCCACGAGAAGCTGATTCATACGATGGCCGCCGGCGCGTGCGGCATCGACTTCGCACTGCTCGTGATCGCCGCCGACGACGGCGTGATGCCGCAGACCCGCGAGCATCTCGCGATCCTGCAACTGCTCGGCGTCACGCATGGCGCCGTCGCGCTGACGAAATGCGATCGCGTCGATGCCGCGCGCGTTGCCGAGGTGCGCGACGAGATCGCCGTCTGGCTGCACGACTCGACGCTGGCCGGCGTGCCGATCTTCGAAACGCGTGCAACGGCGGCCGACGATTCCGGCGTCGCCGCGTTGAAGCAGCACCTGGCCGACGCGGCGATCGCGTGGCGCACGCGTCGCGACGACGGGTTGTTCCGGCTCGCGGTCGATCGCGTGTTTACGCTCGCCGGGCAGGGCACCGTCGTGACGGGTACCGCGTTCGCGGGCCGCGTCGCGACCGGCGACACGCTCGCGATCGTGCGCACGGGCGGCGCGGCCCGCGTGCGCAGCATCCATGCGCAGAACCGGCCGGTCGAGGCCGGCCGCGCGGGCGAGCGTTGCGCGCTGAACCTGGCCGGCGTCGACAAGGCAGACATCGAGCGAGGCGACACCGTCGCCGATGCGCGGCTCGTCGCGACGTCGCCGCGCCTGGACGTCGAGCTGACGTTGCTCGCGGACGCCGGGCTGACGCTGACGCACTGGGCGCCGCTGCACGTGCATCTCGGCACGCTGCATCGCGTGGCCCACGTCGCGCTGCTGGACGGCGACACGCTCGCCGCCGGCCAGCGGATGCGCGTGCAACTGGTATTCGACGAGCCGGTGTTCGCGCTGCCGGGCGACCGCTTCATCGTCCGCAATCCGCAGGCGACGCGCACCGTCGGCGGCGGCCGCGTGCTCGATCCGTTCGGGCCGGCCCGCAAGCGCCGTACGCCGGCGCGCCGCGCGTGGCTCGATGCGCTCGCGGCGTGGCTCGACGAAGGGCGCCTCGATGCGCTGCTCGCGCAGGCGCCGCTCGGCATGGCGCGCGCGACGCTCACGCATCTGACGGGATTCGCACCCGATGCGCTGGCGTTGCCGGACGATGCGCTGGCGATCGGCCAACGCGATGCCGCGGCGAACGAAGGCGCGGTGATTTCGCATGCGCACTGGCGGGCCTTGCAGACGCGGGCGGTCGACACGCTGCGCGCGTACCACGAACGCATGCCCGACGAGCAGGGGCTCGACGCCGCACGCCTGCGACGGATGGCTGCGCCGCTCGTCGGCGATACGCTGTGGCGCGCGCTCGTCGATGCGCTGGTGACGGGCGGCGAGGTCGCGCGCAGCGGGCCGTGGCTGCATCTGCCGTCGCATTCGGTGAGCCTCGAGCCGCGCGAGGAAGCGCTGGCGCGGCAACTGCTGCCGCTGATCCACGCGGGGCGCTTCGATCCGCCGTGGGTGCGCGACCTGGCCCGCGACACGGGTGCGGCCGAGGATGCGGTGCGCACGCTGCTGCGCAAGCTTGCGCGGCGCGGCGACGTGCACCAGGTCGTGCGCGACCTGTTCTATCACGCGGACATCGCGCGCGAGCTGGCGGAGCTGGTCGCGCATCTCGCGCCGTCGCGCGGCGGCGGGCTCGATGCCGCGACGTTCCGCGACGCGACGGGGCTCGGTCGCAAGCGCGCGATCCAGATTCTCGAGTTCTTCGATCGGGTTGGGTATACTCGCTTCCACCGCGATCTTCACTACCTGCGGCCTGACAGCGGTTGGGCGGGTATTCAGGCGTAGGCGCTCGTTGTTCTTCGGTTTCTTTTTCCCGCGGAAGGCATTCGTATCCGGTGGTACGGCCGGGCTTCAAACCCGGTTGGGGGTGTCAGACACTCCCGGGTCAGTTCGACTCTGGCTGCCTTCCGCCATTTCTGGCTTCCGACGACTTCAGTAAACGCCCCGCAGGTTGCTGACAGGCCCCGGCAGCGCATTCTATTGCCCGTCGTATCGTCAGGCCGAAACAAGATCTCGGCGGAGGCAGGTGGCGCGCATGCTATCGCCGGCCGGCATCGCGCAGTAGCCCGAGGCGCACGAGGCTTTCGGCCGTGGCGACGATGGCGTCCTCGCGCGGGCGGGGCGACCAGCCGAGCAAGCTGATGGCCTTCTGGCTGGTGGCGTTCAGATTGCGGCCGAGCAGCGGCAGCGATCCGCGCAGCGCGGGATCCCTGAGCGCGCCGATGCGTACCAGCCAGTCGGGCAGCACCCGGGTCGACACATGGCGCGCGGCGTCCCCCATGCGCGCCTTGAGCACTTGCGCGACTTCGGCGAGCCACATGCTTTCGCCTGCAATGGCAATGAAGCGCTCGCCGTCCGCGGCTTCGTGGGTCATGGCTCGCACATGCAGGTCGGCGACATCGCGCACGTCGACGAAGCCGGAATTGATTCGCGGATTGCCGGGCTGGCCGTCCAGCATGCCCCTGATCAGGCGGATGGAATGCGAATAGTCGTCGCCGAGCACGGGGCCGAGAACCGTCACCGGATTGATCGCGGACAGTTGCATGCCGCGTCCTTCTCGCGCGACGAAATCCCAGGCCGCGCGCTCCGACAAGGTCTTCGACTTCTGATAAGGCCAGACATCGGCGGCCGCCAGGTTGCTCCAGTCGGTCTCGTCGAAGGGGCGGCGCATTGGCCCATGCCCGGCGCAGATCGCGCCGAAAGCGGAGGTCAGCACGACGCGCTTGACGCCGGCGTCCCGCGCCGCACGCAGCACACGCAGCGTGCCTGCCACGGCGGGCTTGACCCAGTCGTCTTCGCTCGTCTGCGTGCCGGTGGGCGTGGGCGACGCGCCATGTACGACGTAGGTGCAGCCGGCAGTGGCCTGTTGCCAGCCGTCGTCGGCGAGGAGATCCGCCTCGACGAATGACAGACGGCCTCCGGGTTCCGCGCCGCCTCTTTCGAGCTGTGCGCGCACCTGCGTCTCGCGTGCGAGCGAGCGAACGGTGGTGCGTACCTGATAGCCTCGATTCAGCAGCGCCAGGATGCAGTGTTGTGCAATGAAGCCGGTGCCGCCCGTGACGAGAACCGATACATCGTGGGTATTGCTGTTCATGTCGTTGATTGTCCGGGACGAAGAACCGGAAGGTTAAGGCCCGGCCTGCAGCATTGTTAATGCTCTATAGTGCGATTTACTTGCGCGACAGTACGATGATGAGTGACGACCCCTTCTCCGACATCCTGAGGCTCACGAACGCCGAATCGCTGGCGACGGGAGGCTTCTCCGCCGGCGGCGCTTGGGCTGTGCGATTTCCGGCACCCGACAAGATCAAGTTCTTTGCGGTGGTGAAGGGCACGTGCTGGGTCTCCATCGACGGAGAAGAAACGCCTATCCGCTTTGGAAGCGGTGACGTCGGATTGTTGACGGCGAAACGCTCGTTCGTCCTCGCAAGTGATCCTTGCGTGCCACCCGTCGACGCGATGGCGTTGTTCTCGGGCGCCGGAAGGTCGACGGTGAAACTCGGCAACGGCGATGAATTCGCGCAGATCGGCGGGCACGTATTGCTCGATCCGGTCACCGGCAGCTTGCTGTCGGACGTTCTGCCGCCATGGATTCACGTACCGGCCGCATCGCCGCAGGCAGTGAAGGTCCGCTGGCTTCTCGAGCAACTCGTGGAAGAGCGTGCGGCCGATCTGCCCGGCGCGCAACTCGTATCGGCCCAGCTTTCACAGCTGCTCTTCATTCAGATATTGCGCGCCCATTTGAAAACGTCCGCGTCCTTGACGGGATGGCTGCGCGCGTTCGGCAACCCGCGCATCGCACCCGCACTGCGGTTGATGCACGGCGACCCCGCGCGTTCATGGCATCTGGATGAGCTTGCCGCCGCGTGTGCGATGTCACGGACCACGTTCGCTTCTCACTTCAGGGCGAGCGCCGGTGTCGCGCCGCTGACCTATCTGGGAGAGTGGCGCATGCGTCTTGCGGAGCGCCGTTTGCGCGACGAGGACATCCCGGTGGCCCTGCTTGCGCAGTCGCTCGGTTACTCGTCCGAAAGCGCATTCAGTAACGCGTTCAAGCGCATGTCCGGGCATTCACCGACCGCATATCGCCATATCGTACGGACTGCTGCTGAAGGCGCGGGCAGCGGGCGCGGCGGCGTTCGCGCGGCCGTGGAGGCTACCGGTGCGACTCCGCAGCCGTTTCCGTTGGAACCTCGGTGAAATGCTCGAGCGACTCGGCGTTCCCATACAAGACATTCCACACATATGAAAAAAGGCGCGAACGCGACGATCCGGGACGTGGCAATGGCAGCCGGGGTGTCTGTCGCGACCGTATCGAAATATGTCAACGGGACCAAGCGCTTCTCGCCGGAAGTGGAGTTCCGCCTGAAGCAGACCATCGAGAAACTGGGTGGATACGTCGTTGAAGCCTGCGCAGCGCGCCGCCTTGCTCGTGGCGGCAATGGCATTGCCCGACAAGGAGGCGCAACTGGTGGGCGGCCCCGGCGTAATCGCCGAGCTCCCGCAATGCTTCGGTGCACGTCACATTCCCGGGCTGCCGAAATACCACATCCCGACGCTGCGCATCACGAATGGCCCGGTCGGGATCGGCCAGAACGATTGCGTTCCCGCCGGCTCGGCGTCGAGCGGTGCGGCGGCGTTGACGAGTGCCGCGTCCGCGAAAGCCACTGCGTTGCCGTCCGCGATCGCGGTGGCGGCATCGTTCGACCATGCGGTGGCGACGCAATTCGGCGACGTGATCGGCAAGGAAGGCGCGAACCTCGCGCTTCATGTGTTCGAAGCACCGGGCATGAACCTGGCCCGATTGCCCGTCGGCGGCCGCAATTTCGAATACATGGGCGAGGACCCGTATCTGACCGGCACGCTGGGCGTCGCTGAAATTCAGGCGGTTCAGTCGCACGGGATGATCGCGATGGCGAAGCATCTCGTCGCGAACGAGCAGGAAACGAACCGGATGACCATCTCGGAAAACGTCGACGACCGGACGTTGCATGAACTGTACATGCTGCCGTTCGAGGCGGGTGTCCGAGCCGCGACGCCGCCGCTCGCATCACGCGGATTCACCGGCTCTCGCGGGATCGTAGAACAGCGCAAAGAGTTCCGACTGCGACCCGACACCGAGCTTTGCGTAGATGTGCTTCTTGTGCGCGCGCACGGTTTCGAACGAGATCGACAGCTTCTCCCCGATCGCCCGCGTGGAGAAGCCGCTCAACGACAGCATTGCCACTTCGATTTCACGCGTCGTCAACGCGCCGCGCCCGTGCTTTCCGGTCAGCATGCCGAAGCGCGTGTGCGGATCGGGCGCTTCATGTTCCCTCGCGCGCGGTGTTTCGTTCACGACGAACGTCTCGAAGCGCAGGCGCTGCTGCATCAACGACAGCACCCAGGGTGTGTAAAGCGTCAGCAATGCCATCTCGCGCTCGTCGTACTTGCTCGTCTTGCCGAGCGAGAAGCCCAGCGTGTGATCGCGATCGATTACGACGTTGAAATGCACTTCGTCGCCGACGATGTTCTTCTTGAAGTACCGCTGGTAGTACTCGGTCATCCGGAAATTGTCCGGTGCGACGTCGGCGAGCGTGTAGAAGCCCGACGCCTGCGTTTCGAACGCGGCGAGATAGAACGGATCGAGCTGGTAGAGCGCGGCCAGGTAGTCCTGGAACATCAGGTCGATCTTGCCGTCCGGCATCGCCTGTTCGGCGAGCACGAGCGGCGCCGCATCGCGCGCGAAGCGCAGCGCGACCCAGTTGTCGAAGTCGAGATGCCGCTCCAGCACGCGCGTGAGCCGCGCCCAGAAATGCGGGCCATCGAGGGCGTCGATGGCCGAGCCAATCTCCCGATGAAAGGCGAGATCTCGCCATTCGAGGTCCATCGTGTGCTCCGGTGAGGGTAACCCTGGCGGGGAATTTCAGGTCAAAAATAATAACCCGATAATCGGCCTCAATTCGACGGGCCGCGGGCTATGCACCGCTTCGCTCGACGCGCGTTGCATCCCGCATGCAACGCATACGACATGCCAATGAAAGGCGATTGGAAGGAGAGGCTTCATGCAGGTAGAACTCGCGCAACTGTCGCTCGTCGACGGGGATGTCGCACACAACACGCGCAAGGTGATCGACACGATCGAACGCGTCGACGTGGCCGGCGGCACGAAACTGATCGTGTTCCCCGAAACGACGCTGTCGGGTTTCCCGACGCGGGAGAACGTCGCCGAGGTCGCCGAGACGCTCGACGGCCCCCGGCTGCTGGCGGTACGCGACGCGGCGCGTCGCACGGGCGTGGCCGTTGCGGTGGGCCTCGCGGAGCGCGACGGCGGACGGTTCTACAACACCACGGTACTCGTCGACGAGCGGGGCGACATCATCCTGCGCTATCGCAAGACCCATCTGTGGGCGTCGGATGTCGGCGTATTCACGCCAGGCGACCGCTTCGCGACCTGCGCCTGGAACGGCCTGACGGTAGGCCTGCTGATCTGCTACGACATCGAATTCCCCGAGACGGCGCGCGCGATCGGCGCGCTCGACGCCGATCTGCTGATCGTCACCAACGGCAACATGGACCCGTTCGGGCCCGTGCATCGCCGTGCGATCGCCGCACGTGCGATGGAGAACCAGATGTTCGCGGTGATGGTGAACCGCTGCGGGGCCGGCGACGATGACCTGACGTTCGCGGGCCTGTCCACGCTGGTCGATCCGTTTGGCGACAGCACGATCGAACTCGGCCGGGACGAAGCCGTCGCACCGGCGAACCTCGATCTGACGCGCCTCGAAGCGAGCCGCGAGCATTACAGCTATCTGCACGACGCACGCGTGGCGCTCGGTCTGTCGCCTGTCGAACAGGCTGACGGCGGGCGCGTGCTCACGATCGACGCGTGCCGTCACCGCGCCGAGTAGTCACGATCCGCGATCCATCCAATGCATGGAGCAGGGCGCGATGCCCTGCACATGCCCGGTCGTCCCATTGACGTGCCGGCCCGTACGGCACACAGGCATTCGCATCGCCCCACAAGGGCCCAGGAGATCACATGCAAGCGTCGTCATCCCATGAACCGGCACGCCTGAAGCGCACGCTCGGCCTGCCGTCCGTGCTGCTGTTCGGCCTCGCCTATATGGCGCCGCTGATCGTCTACGGTACCTACGGTGTGCTCGCGAAGGCCAGCGACGATACGGCCGCGCTCGCCTATCTGCTCGCGCTGGTCGCCATCGCGTTCACCGCGCTCAGCTACGGCAAGCTCGCGCGGCTCTATCCGGCCGCGGGTTCGGCCTATACGTACACGCGCAGGACGTTCAACCCGCACCTGGGCTTCATGATCGGCTGGGCAACGCTGCTCGATTATTTCTTCCTGCCGATGGTGATCTGGCTGATCGGTGCGGCGTATCTGAACGCGGCATTTCCGCATGTGCCGACCTGGATCTGGATCGTCGCGTTCATCGTGCTGACGAGCGGGTTGAACATCGTCGGCATCGAACTGGCCGCGCGCTTCAACATCGTGTTGATGGTCGTGCAACTGGCGATCGTCGCGATGTTCGTCGTGCTGTGCTGGCACTATGCGTCGGCCGCGGCGGGGCCGGGCGGCATCGCGATGGCGGAGCCGTTCTTCAAGCCGCACGTGCCGTTCGGCGCGACGATGGCCGGCGCCGCGATCGCCGCGTATTCGTATCTCGGTTTCGACGCCGTCTCGACGCTGACCGAGGAAACGATCGATCCGAAGAAGAACATGCCGCGCGCGATCCTGCTGATTGCGCTGATCGGCGGCGCGATCTTCGTGATCGCGGCGTATACGATGCAGCTCGCGCACCCCGGCGTCGATTTCAAGGATACGGATTCGGCCGCGTTCGAAGTGGCGAAGATGATCGGCGGCGACCTGTTCGTCACCGTGTTCCTCGCGGGCCTGATCCTCGCGCAGTTCGCGTCGGGCATCTCCGCGCAGGCAAGCGTCGGGCGGCTGCTCTATGCGATGGGCCGCGATGAAATCCTGCCGAAGCGCATCTTCGGGTTCATTCATCCGCGCTTCAAGACGCCCGCGATCAACATCGCGCTGGCCGGCGTCGTCGGGTTGATCGCGCTGAAGCTGGATGTCGCCACCTCGACGTCGTTCATCAACTTCGGCGCGTTCCTTGCCTTTACCGCCGTCAATCTGTGCGTGATTCGGCTGTATTTGTCGGGCAATCACGGCGAGCGCCGGATCGGCGTGTTCGGCGGACTCGTCTTTCCCGCGATCGGTGCGGTGTCCGATATCTGGCTGCTCGTGAGCCTCGAGAAGACGGCGCTCGTGCTCGGCGTCGTGTGGTTCGCGCTCGGGCTCGTGTATCTGTGCTGGATCACGCGGCTGTTTCGCCAGGCACCGCCCGAAGTGGCGATTTGAACGGGGCGGGCAGCGTGCAGCGCATCAGCCGGCAGGCTCGGTCATTCTGCCGACTCGGGTGATGACGAGAAGCGCGCGCGTTGCTCGGCCCATTTCAGCATGGCGTCCAGTGCGGGGCACAACGCCTGCCCCCAATCGGTGAGTCGGTACTCCACCTTTGGCGGCACCTGCGGATAAAGCTTTCGCGACACGATTCCGTCGGCTTCCAGTTGCCTCAGTTGCTGCGCCAGCATCTTCTGGGAAATGCCAGGAATCAATCGTTCGAAATCCGAATATCGCTGCACTTTTCCGTCGAAGAGATGGAACAGGATGATCAATTTCCAGCGCCCTTCAAGCAGCTGAATCACCTGTTCTACCCCAAGCGCAGCCGTCGCCGGCGTGTATTCCTTTCCCATGGCTCAGTCACTTACTTTTTAGTGCGTTCTTGTGGAATGGTTAGTCTATGACGAGAATGTCCGTCATGAAAGCCCATAGCGAGAACGCAAACATGACGCTGTTACTGCCAGACCCGATTCACGCCTATTTCGAATTCAGCAACGGCGCCGATACGCGTCGGGCCGCGCACTGCTTCACGCCGGATGCGGTCGTCGTCGACGAGGGCCGGACGCACCGGGGGCACGACGCGATCGAGTCGTGGAAACGCACGTCGCGCGAGCAATTCGAGTTCACGGTCGAGCCTGTCGCCGTCTCCCGGGATGGCGATCGCGTGACGGTCAGAGCCAGGGTCGACGGCAACTTCCCGGGAAGCCCGGTGCAACTCGATCACGTGTTTGATCTGGCCGGCGACCAGATCCGGTCTCTGGAGATCCACTGATGGCCATGACGCTGGAATTGCAGGGCAAGCGCGTCCTGGTGACGGGCGGGACGATGGGTGTCGGAAAGGCCGTCGTCGGCTTGTTCCGCGAACTCGGCGCGAAGGTACTCACCACCGCGCGCACGCCACCGGCCGATACGCCCGCCGACATCTTCGTCGCGGCGGATCTGGCGACCCTCGAGGGCTGTGAAGCAGTGGCCGAGGCCGTGATGGCCAACTTTGGCGGCGTCGACGTGATCGTCCACGTCGTGGGCGGTTCACGATCGCCTGCCGGAGGTTTCGCTGCATTGAGCGAAGATGCTTGGCAGGACGAACTGAACCTGAATCTCCTGCCCGCGGTTCGACTGGACCGCGCATTGTTGCCGGGCATGCTGGCACAACGCGCAGGGGTCGTCATTCACGTCACGTCGATCCAGCGCGCGCTTCCGTTGCCGGAATCGACCACGGCCTATGCGGCAGCGAAAGCGGGGCTTTCCACCTATAGCAAGAGCCTGTCGAAGGAAGTCTCGCCCAAGGGCATTCGCGTGATCCGTGTTGCGCCCGGGTGGATCGAAACCGAAGCGGCCGTCGCTTTCGCGGAACGGCTCGCCGAGCAGGCGGGAACCGACTATGAAGGCGGCAAGCAGATCATCATGGATTCGCTCGGCGGCATTCCGTTGGGACGGCCGTCGACGCCCGGCGAAGTGGCGAATCTGATCGCCTTCCTGGCGTCCCCGCGTGCCGCGTCGATTACCGGCGCCGAGTATGTGATCGATGGCGGCACGATTCCGACTGCGTGAGCATGCGAGTGGCCATCGCCAACGCTGGATGCAGCGCACGATCGACAAGCGACCCGTCACGCGATGCGAGTGGGCTGACGGCGACCCGCCGATGCAGGCGTATCACGACCGCGAATGGGGCGTCCCGGCACGCGGCGAATTGGGCCTGGTGGTCGGCAATCGCGTCATGGCCGACGATTCGCCCCACGTGTCCGGCGCAGAAACGGTGGTGCGGCACGTTACGACGCCGATCGCCGGAACTTGATCGGGAAAAGCACCAGAAGCTTGCGGATTTTGTTCCGGTTATAGTGGAATGACTGAAGGTAGACGCGGCGCTTTTTGCCGATACCGTTCAGGTCATGACTGTAGACGGGTGCTGTATGAAAAACACAATCGACAAGACCGCCGGACCGATCTGGGGCGTGGCAGCAGGATTGCTTCTTGCTGGGGCAGGATTGAGTCTGGGTATTTTCCCCGCGGCGTTGCGCAGCGCGGGCAGCGCAAACGACTTCATGGCGTCGGGCGCCGCGATGCTGGGCATCTTCCTCGTCGTCTATTCGACGCACGAACTGCGAAGAAAACGCTCGCACTGAGCGTTCGCGCGCCGCCGATTCGCGGCGATCGACGCGGGCCGACGGACGGCTCGGGCGTGCGCTACGTCTTGCGGATTTCGTGGTCGTAGACGAGTTCGACGATTCGCTTCGTCGGAATACTTGCGCGCAGGCGGTCGACACCGTCGATCGGAAACCACTTGCATTTCGCGATCTCGTTGCTCGCTTGCGGCGTCTGGTCCGGCCCGACTTCCGCGAAGAACACGTGGTGGATCTTCGCGAGCCCGGTGAACTGCATCGAGTACACCAGATCCTGGCCGGTCATGCCGGTTTCTTCGCACAATTCGCGATGCGCGGCTTCGAGCGGGGTTTCCCCACGCTTGATCGTGCCGCCGGGAAGGGCCCAGCGCGACGCCGCACGCGTGACGAGCAACACGCGCTCATCGCGATAGCAGACGACGGTCGCGCGTTCCTTGATCGGGACGGCACTCGTTTCGGGGGCGTGGTCGGGCGTGAGGATCAGGGGCATGCCGTGATTCTAACCAGCCCAAATCGATCGGCCAAGGCGGCCTGACCGGGTTTGACGATCAGCGCCCGGCCGGGGCGCTCCCGCGATGGCGACGGCCATGCCGCGCCGGCACCCGGAGGCCGGTGCCGGCCGGCGCGACGCACGGTGCGACCCATCCCGCGCACCGCGCCGTCGCGCGGTTCCTTCGATTACTTCTTTTCCGGCAGGAACCAGTTCATCACGAGCGCACAGATGCCGCCCGTCGCCACGCCCGATTCCAGCACGTTCTTCAGTGCATGCGGCAGGCTGTTCAGGATGTCCGGCACCTGCGACACGCCGAGGCCGAGCGCCAGCGACACCGCGATGATTAGCAGCGCGCGACGGTCGAGATGGACGCCCGCGAGAATGTTGATGCCCGACGCGGCCACCGCACCGAACATCACCATCGCCGCACCGCCGAGCACGGGCTCCGGCACGGCCTGCAGCACGCCGGCGACGACCGGGAACAGGCCGAGCACCACCAGCATGCCCGCGATCCAGATGCCGACGTGACGGCTCGCGACGCCGGTAATCTGGATCACGCCGTTGTTCTGCGCGAATACCGAGCTCGGGAACGTGTTGAACACGCCGGCCAGCAACGAGTTCGCACCGTTGACCAGCACGCCGCCCTTGATGCGCTGCATCCACACCGGCCCCTCGACCGGCTCGTTCGAGATCTTGCTGGTGGCCGTCACGTCGCCGATCGCTTCGAGCGACGTGACGAGGTAAATGATCAGCATCGGCACGAACAGCGCCCACGAGAAGCCGATGCCGAAGTGCAGCGGCGTCGGCACCTGGAACAGCGCGGCCTGGTGCATGCCGGTGAAATCGAGGCGGCCGAGGAACGCGGCCGCGAGGTAGCCGATCGCGAGCGCGATGACGAGCGCGGTGCTGCGCACCCAGACGACCGGCACGCGGTTCAGCAGGATGATCGTGCCGAGCACGAGGCCCGACAGTGTCAGGTTCTCCGCGCTCGCGAACGTGCCCTTGGCCATCGCGCCGTAGCCGCCGCCCATGCTGATGAGGCCGACCTTGATCAGCGTGAGGCCGATCAGCAGCACGACGATGCCGGTAACGAGCGGCGTGATCAGGCGCTTCACGAACGGCAGGATGCGCGACACGCCCATCTCCACGAATGACCCGCCGATCACGACGCCGAAGATCGCGGCCATCACGGTCTCGACCGGCGTGCCTTGCTTGACCATCAGGCTGCCGCCGGCGATCAGCGGGCCGACGAAGTTGAAGCTGGTGCCCTGGACGATCAGCAGGCCGGCGCCCAGCGGGCCGAAGCGCTTGCACTGCACGAAGGTGGCGATGCCGGAAATCACCAGCGACATCGACACGATCAGGGTCGTATCGCGGCTGGACACGCCGAGCGCCTGGCAGATCAACAGGCCGGGCGTGACGATCGGCACGATGATCGCCAGCAGGTGCTGGAGGGCGGCGACGAACGCGACCATCGGCGCCGGCCGGTCGTTCGGGCCGTAGACGAGGTCGCGGGCCGCTTCTGCGGCGTCGGCGCCATGGGAGGCGGAGGGGGCGGAGGAGGCGGGTTGCATGGCGAGCGGGCCGGACAAGGTGGAAAGTGCGGCATTTTAGCCGAAGGGGCCGCCGGCGCTGCCCGGCTGGGCCGCGATAGGGGGATTCGGCGGCGCGCGGAAAAGGCGTCCGATCGGCGCCCGGCGATCAGCGCGTCGACCGAGTGGCGATCGCGGTCCTGTCGGGCAACCGATTCACGAATGGCGAAATGCTGCCTATCGACGGCGGCGGCCGGCTGATCTGAGCCGCGCGACATCAACCAGCCGTCAGCCGGCGGCGCGTGTTTACTTGCCGCGCGCCGCTGTGCGTGGCGGCCGGGCATCCGGATACGCGCGCTGGCACACGGCGATGACCGTATCGCGCAGGCGGCGATGCACGGGGTCGCCGTGCATGCGCGGATGCCACAGCGCGGATACGAGGATCGCCGGCAGGCGGGCCGGGATCTCGAAACTGCGCAGCCCGAGGGCTTCGGTGAGCCCCTGCGAGCACGCGTTGCCGAGGCTCGAGCGCGGCACCAGCGCGATCAGGTCGGTGCTGGCCGCGACACGCATTGCGTCCGGGTAGCCTGGCACGACGACGTGCACGGCGGGGCCGTTGCCCGTGTTGGCGGTCGAATCGTCGACCAGCCCGCCGAAATCGCCGAGCTGGACCGCCATGACGTGGCGGCAGGCTGCATAGCGCGCGGGCGTGATCCGGGCCGACGCGAACAGCGGATGGCCGGCGCGCGCCACCGCGACGTGCCAGTCGTGAAAGAGCATGCGCGTGTGCAGCTCGGGTGCGTCGTCGCCGCGCTTGCCGATTTCGAGGTCGACCGTGCCGTCGCGCAGCGCTTGCGGATCGCGGTCGAGCTTCGGGACGAAGCGGATACGCACGCGCGGCGCGACGTCGCCGAGTGCGGCCACCACCGGGCCGGACAGCATTTCCATGAACGACGCGGCTGCCCGGATCGTGAACGTGGCCGTGAGCGTCGCGAGGTCGACGTCGGCCGTCGCCGGCCGGAGCACGGCGCGGGCGTCGCTCGTGACGGCATGCACGCGGTCGCGCAACGCGGCTGCATGCGGCGTCGGCACGAGCTTGCGTCCGGCGCGCACGAGCAACTGGTCGCCGGTGGCAGTGCGCAGCCGCGTGAGCGTGCGGCTCATCGCGGACGTGCTCAGGCCCAGCCGGCGCGCGGCGCCGGTCACGCTGGCTTCCGACAGCAGCGCGTCGAGCGCGGTGACGAGGTTCAGGTCGATGTCTTCCATGCGGACAGGATACGCCACTGTGCGGTTTGACATGGCGTTCGGTGCAACGATGGATTGCATCCGGTGCGTCTGGCGCCTGTCGTGGTGCCCGCCTATAGTGGGCGTATCACGAAACACGGCAAAGGCGAAAAACCATGCAATCGACTGAATCGAATCGACGAAACGCCCCCGCGATCCTCCTCGTCGCGGCGTCGCGCGGCCTCGGGCTGGCGATGGCGGAGGCATTCCTGAACAAGGGCTGGCACGTGACGGGCACGGTGCGCGAAGGATCGGGACGCACGAAGCTGCACGACCTGGCCGACCGGTTCGACGGCCGGCTCGAGATCGGCACGCTCGACATCTGCGAGCCCGCGCAACTGGCCGCGCTGCGCGAGCGCCTGTCGGGCCGGCGCTTCGACATGCTGTTCGTGAATGCCGGCACGACCAACGATCCGAATGAAACGATCGGCGAAGTGACGACCGACGAATTCGTGCGCGTGATGATCACGAATGCGCTGGCGCCGATGCGCGCGATCGAGACGCTGCAGGATCTCGTGCCCGACGACGGGTTGATCGGCGCAATGTCGTCGGGGCAGGGCAGCGTCGCGAACAACGTGACCGGAATGCGCGAGGTGTATCGCGGCAGCAAGGCCGCGCTGAACCAGTTCATGCGCAGCTTCGCGGCACGTCAGGCCGATACGCGCCGCGCGCTGGCGCTGATGGCGCCCGGCTGGGTCCGCACCGAACTCGGCGGACCCGATGCACGCCTGACCATCGAGGAGAGCGTGCCGAGCCTCGTCGACGTGCTGCTGGCGAAGCGGGCGCGGCCCGGGCTCGAATACCTCGACTATCTGGGACGCACGGTGCCCTGGTAAGCAGCGTGGTGGCGCAAGCGCGCGGCGGCCGGCCGGGCTCCGGCTCGCCGCGCGCTTGCCGTGAGGGACTGGGTTCGAGGTTTTCGCGGCCGGTCGCGGCACTGCGAAGGCCGTGCCGATTCAATACAATGCAACGACGCGTCAGTGATACGGTGCCGCCTCATCGCGTTTGAATCCATCCGGTTCATCGCGGATGGGGTGCGCTCCCGTCATGACGGGCTTGTGTCGAACCTGGAGCGCAGCATGAACGAACCCTACCTGCAGGTCATCGCGCATTACTTCGCGAAGCCCGGCAACGGCGACCGCGTGATCGAACTGCTCGCGGAACTCGCGCCGGCCACGCGGGCCGAGCCGAAGAATCTCGACTACGCGTATTTCCGGTCGCCGGAGCACCCCGACCACATCGTGATTCTCGAACGCTATCGCGACGCCGACGGCCTCGACGCGCATCGGGAAACGCCGCATTTCCAGCGGATCGGAATCGGGGCGATCATGCCGTTGCTCGATCGCCGCGACGTGTCCCGCTACATGGTGCAGCCGGACACCGGCACGGCGACGCCACCGGGAGGCACCCGATGAACCCGTTTCAATTCCGTACCGTTCCGACCCAGATCGTCGAATTCGGCGCCGCGCGCCGGCTCGGCGCGCTGTTGCGCGAACGCTTTCCGGCGCTCGTGCGGCTGTGCGTCGTCACCGATGCGTTCCTGCATCGCAGCGGCGTGCTCGCGCCCGCGCTGGAGAGCCTCGCCGCGCATGGCTGGCAGGTCACCGTGATCGACGACGTGATCGCCGATCCGCCCGAGCACGTGGTGCTCGAAGCCACCGCGCGGGCCGTCGCGGCCGATGCCGAGATCGTGCTCGGGCTCGGCGGCGGCTCGTCGATGGACGTCGCGAAGCTGATCGCGGTGCTCGCGCCGGGGCAGCAGGCGCTGGCCGACATGTACGGCGTCGACAAGGTCGCGAGCGCGCGGCTGCCGCTCGTGCAGATGCCGACCACGGCCGGCACGGGCTCCGAGGTCACGGCCGTGTCGATCGTCACGGTCGGCGAGGCGCGCAAGATGGGGGTCGTGTCGCCGCATCTGTTCGCGGACGTCGCGATCCTCGACGCGGAACTCACGCTCGGCCTGCCGCGCGCGGCGACGGCCGCCACCGGCATCGACGCGATGGTGCATGCGATCGAGGCGTACACGTCCGCGCGGCTGAAGAATCCGGTGTCCGACATGCTGGCCACGCACGCGCTGACGCTGCTGTCGCGCAACCTGCTGCCCGCCTGCGACGACGGCCGGAACCGGCACGCGCGCGAAGCGATGCTGGTCGGCGCGATGTTCGCGGGGCAGGCGTTCGCGAATGCGCCGGTCGCGGCCGTGCACGCGCTGGCTTATCCCGTGGGCGGGATCTTCCATGTGCCGCACGGGCTGTCGAATGCGCTGGTGCTGCCGCACGTGCTGCGCTTCAATGCGCCGGCCGCCGCGCCGCTGTATGCGGAACTGGCGGCCATCGCCGCGCCGTCGGCCACGGGCAGCGACGAAGCGAAAACGCACGCGCTGATCGCCGAGATCGACCGGCTGATCGTCGCGACGGGCATTCCGCGCACGTTGCGGGAGGTCGGTATCGGCGAGGCCGACCTGCCGAGGATGGCGTCGGACGCAATGCTGCAGACGCGCCTGCTCGTGAACAATCCGCGCGAGGTGACCGAGGCCGACGCGCTGGAGATTTACCGGCAGGCGTGGTGATGCGGCGAGCGGGCGTGGCGCGTCGCCCGGCACGATTCAAGACGCGCGCACGGCCTGCCGAGTGGGCCGTGCCGCGACCCACGCGCATGCCAGCGCGACGGCCACCAGCACGCAGCCGGCCGACGGTGTAACGAGCAGCGCACCGTGCCCGACGAGCACGCCGCCGAGCGCCGATCCGAGCGCGACGCCCGCATGCATCGCCGATACGTTGAGGCCGACGCTCGCATCGGCCAGCGTCGGCCCGGTGTGAATCAGATAGTTCTGCACGATCGGCGAGATCGACCAGCTGATGCCGCCCCACAGCATCATCGCGGGGACGAACACGAGCGGCGACGCACCGGCCGCCGGCAGCGCGGCCATCGCAATGAGAAACACGGCAGGGCATGCGCACAGCGCGCGCGCTGCGCCGAGCCGATCCGAGCAGAACCCGCCGAGCCACGCACCGGTCACGCCGGCCATCCCGAACGCAACGTACAAGCCTTCGAGCGCCGCCGCGCCGGGCGACAGCACGGCCTGCAGATACGGCGTGAGATACGCGAACAGCGTGAAATGGCCGCCGATCATTGCGATCGACACACATTGCGCGGCGAGCAATCGCGGTTGCGACAGCACGGCGCGATACGACGGCATGCCGGGCGTGCCGGCCGCGGCAGGCGTCATGCGCGGCAGCCCACGCGCGAGCCAGATCCCGAGCGGCAGCGCGGCCACCGCGATCGACACGAACACCGCGCGCCAGCCGGCCCATTCGGCGATGCGCATCCCGATCGGCACGCCGAGCACGAGCGATGCGCTGATCCCCATGAAGACGATGCCGATCGCACGGCCGCGTTGCGACACCGGCGCGAGTTCCGCCGCGAACCGCGTCGCGACGAGGATCAGCGTCGCGCAGCTCGCGGCCATCAGCACGCGCGCGGCGAACAGGCTCGCATAGCCGGGGCTTGCGGCGGCGCACAGGTTCGCGGCCGCGAACGCGCCGAGCGCTGCGAGCAGCGCGGTGCGCCGTTCGACCCGTGCGACGAACGAGGCCGCCACCAGCGCGGCGAGCGCGAACACGGCGGAGAAGATCGTGGTGAGCTGTCCGGCAGCGGCGATCGAGACGTGAAGGCCGGCGGAGATCGCCGGCAGGATGCCGACGCAGATGTTTTCGGCAACGCCGGCCAGGAACACGGCGGCGGCCAGCAGATACACGCGAACGTCCAACGCAAACCCCTCCTGTACGCGCGATGCGACGGCGCCGGGCAGGGGCGCGGCCGCATCGGATCGAATCGACGGATGGGTTTCGACGCGAGGCTTCGGTTATCCCGGAAAGGAGGACGGTACCGCACGGTCGGAACGCGCGCAAGTGCCGGCGCGCGGTCGTGGCGGCGCCGGGCGGCGGATGCGAAGAACAGGACGGTGGGCGGCACGCCGCCGCCCACCGCGCTTACATGCGCGACGCGTCGGCGCCGGCCGCGACCACGTAGGCCGACGCCTGCTTCGTGCCGTCCGGCTTCGTCTGCAGGTACACGCCCTGGATTTCCGGCTCGAAGCCCGGCAGTGCGTTGATCCCGGCTTCGAGCGCGCGGAAGTAGTCGAGCGCCGGGCCGCCCCACGCTTCGCCGGGCACCACGCAGAAGATGCCGGGCGGATAGGGCAGCGCGCCTTCGGTCGCGATCCGGCCTTCGATGCGCTCGAGCGTGACGAGCTCGACGTTGTTGCGGATCAGCTCGGCATTCGCGGCCTGCGGCAGCATCGCCTGCTTCGGGAACTGCGCGCGCCGGAACATCTGTTTCTGCAGGTGCTTCATGTCGTGGCTGCGGTAGAAGTCGTGCATGCGCTGGCATAGCTGCCGCAGGCGCATCGTGCCGTACAGCTCCGGATATGCTTCGCACAGCGACGGAATCGCTTCGCGCAGCGGTGTGTCCTGGTCGAGATGGCGCTCGAACTGCGCGAGGTGCGCGACCAGATGCTGCAGCTTGCCGAAGCTTTCCGACGGCGTGAGCAGGAACAGGATCGTGTACAGGTCGGCCTTCTCGGGCACGACGCCGTGCTCGCGCAGGTAGCGCGCGAGGATCGGCGCCGGCGCGCCGAACGGCGCGTATTCGTGCGTGTCGCGATCGATGCCTGGCGTGGTCAGCAGCAGCTTGCACGGATCGACGAAATACTGGTCGTCCGCATAGCCTTCGAAGCCGTGCCACGTGTCGGCCGGATGGAAGCGGAAGAAACGCAGGTCGTCGACGATCTGCTCGGTCGGATAGTCGGCCCACGGGCGGCCATCGATCTCTTGCGGGACGAACGGACGGATCTGCCGGCAGGTTTTCAGCAGCAGCTTGCGCGCGTCGACGCCGTGTGCGACGCAGTCGCGCCACAGGCGCTTGCCGGCCGGGCCCGCATGCATCTGCGCGTTGACGTCGAGCGCCGCGAACATCGGGTAGAACGGGCTCGTCGACGCGTGGATCATGTACGCGTTGTTGAAGCGCCGGTGATCGCAGAAACGCTTCTGGCCTTCGATGTGGCGATCCTTCTTGTGGATCTGCGACGTCTGCGAGAAGCCGGCCTGTTGCTTGTGTACCGACTGCGTGACGAAGATGCCGGGATCGTCGGGGCCGAGCGTGAGCATCAGCGGCGAGCAGTCCTGCATCATCGGAATGAACTGCTCGTAGCCGACCCACGCCGAATCGAACAGGATGTAGTCGCACAGATGCCCGATCCGGTCGACGATTTCGCGTGCGTTGTAGATCGTGCCGTCGTAGGTGCCGAGCTGGATCACCGCGAGCCGGAACGGGCGCGGCAGGTCGGCGCGCTCGGGCGCGACGTCGCGGATCGCGTCGCGAATGCGCGCTTCGCCGAGCGCCGCGCTGTCGACGCCGCCGATGAGGCCCCACGCGTTGCGCGCGGTCTCGAGGTAGACCGGCCGCGCACCGGACAGCACGAGCGCGCCGAGGTGCACCGACTTGTGGTTGTTGCGGTCGAACAGCACGAGATCGTCGGGCGCGAGCAGCGCGCTCGTGACGACCTTGTTCGACGTCGACGTGCCGTTCAGTACGAACCAGGTCTTGTCCGCGTTGTAGATCCGTGCGGCGTTGCGCTGCGCTTCCAGCGCGGGCCCTTCGTGGATCAGCAGGTCGCCGAGCCGGACGTCCGCGTTGCAGAGGTCCGCGCGAAACAGCGTCTCGCCGAAGAAGTCGAAGAACATCCGGCCGAGCGGATGGTTCGAGAAGAACTGGCCGCCCTGATGGCCCGGGCAGTCGAATTCGACGTAGCCGCGCTGCACGTAGTCGCGCATGACCTTGAAGAACGGCGGCAGCAGGTTCTCGCTGTAGATGTCGGCGGCGGCGGAGATCTGCCGGCCGTAGTAATGGCGGCCGCCGTGCCGGAGCTGGATCACGCCGCTCGCGCGCGGCAGGACCGACGGCGGCACTTCCTGGTCGGGCTCGACCGCGACGAAGAACGGAATCGCGAAACCGGTTCTCTCGACGGTTTTCAGCACCTTTTCCGCGGCATCGATGCCGACGACGATGGCCGCGATATTCGTGAAATCGGTCTGAAATACGTCGACCTGTTCATGCGTGGTGAGAAAGGCGCCGATCAGCGCCGGCTCGACTGCGATTTTCAACAGGCTCACGCGAACTCTCCGGTAAATGACCTGAAACGGGAGCCGCATTCGCGCCGGGACGCAATCGTGAACCGATACGCGCTACAGCCGATTGAAAACGGTCCCGCGAATGCTGAATGCCGATTGCGCATTGCACCTGAAAGCCTTGCGCGGCGCGGCACGAGCGCGATGGGGCAAGGCCCGGCGCAGCCGATCGTAGCAACAAAAGCACGCGGATTCAATCGATCGGAATCAGCAATTCCATGGCGGCATGAGCATGATCAAGTCATCGGGAATTGGCGTGCTGCAGCGCACATAAAAATGATCCAATGATGAAAATCCGATTCGAAAGGGCCGATTGTTTCACCGAATCGTCGGCTTCTCATCGAAAGGCATCCATGGCATAGTCGGCTCCGAACTGGATGGCGAATCAAGCCGGAATTGCGCGCGTCTCATGCCGCTGCCCGTGACTGCTTCCCGCGTGCTCGTGAGACGAACGATACCAATCGAAGAGCAACGCAACAGCGAGGGCAACATCATGAATACTTCCGTCGGCGGCATTCGCCGTCTCGGCATGCGTGCGCTACTGGTCGACGACGAGATCGCGCAGGAAACCGCGACCGGGCGCGCGGTCCGCACGCTGAGCGCGGAGCTCGCGCAACGCGGTGTCGACGTGCTGACGGCCACGTCCGCCGACGATGCCATCGTGCTGATCCGCTCCGATCCGTCGATCCAGTGCGTGCTGCTCGACTGGGATCTCGGCGTGGACGGTCACGGGCCGTCCGAGGCGGTGGTCGACGCGATCCGGCATCGCAACGGCAGCGTGCCGATCTTCCTGCTGGCCGACCGCAGCGTCGCGTCGACGGTACCGGCCGCGGTGATGGGCAAGGTCGACGATTTCGTGTGGCTGCTCGAGGATACGGCCGACTTCATCGGCGGGCGCATTCACGCGGCGATCGAGCGCTATCGCTCGACCGTGCTGCCGCCGATGTTCGGCGCGCTCGCGAAGTTCTCGCGCGTCTACGAATACTCGTGGCATACGCCGGGCCACACCGGCGGCACCGGCTTCCTGAAATCGCCGGTCGGCCGCGCGTTCTTCGAATACTTCGGCGAATCGCTGTTCCGCTCGGACCTGTCGATCTCGGTGGGCGAACTCGGCTCGCTGCTCGACCACTCGGGCCCGATCGGCGAAAGCGAGCGCTACGCGGCGCGCGTGTTCGGTGCGCATCGCACGTATCACGTGACGAACGGCTCGTCGACGTCGAACCGCATCATCCTGATGGCGAGCGTGAGCCGCGACCAGATCGCGCTGTGCGACCGCAACTGCCACAAGTCGGCCGAGCACGCGATGACGATGTCGGGCGCGATTCCGACCTACCTCGTGCCGACGCGCAACCGCTACGGGATCATCGGGCCGATCGCGCCGGAGCGCCTCACGCAGGTGGCGATCCGCGAGGCGATCGCATCGAACCCGCTCGCGGCCGGGCTGGCCGATCGCCAGCCGAAGCACGCGATCGTCACGAACTCGACGTACGACGGTCTTTGCTACAACGTGACGCGCGTCGAGGAACTGCTCGGCGCGAGCGTCGACCGGCTGCACTTCGACGAAGCGTGGTACGGCTACGCGCGTTTCAATCCGATCTACCGCGACCGCCATGCGATGCACGGCGACCCGCGCGACCACCACAAGGATCGGCCGACGGTGTTCGCGACGCAGTCGACGCACAAGCTGCTGACCGCGCTGTCGCAGGCGTCGTACATCCACGTGCGCGACGGCCGCAGCCCGATTCCGCATGGCCAGTTCAACGAAACGTTCATGATGCACGCGTCGACGTCGCCGAACTACGCGATCATCGCGTCGAACGACGTCGCGGCCGCGATGATGGACGGCCCCGGCGGCGCCGCGCTGACGCGCGAGTCGATCGAGGAGGCCGTCGCGTTCCGGCAGATGATCGCGCGGATGAACGGCGAATTCGGCGCGAAGGGAGACTGGTTCTTCGAATGCTGGCAGCCCGACACCGTGCTCGAGGCACGCACGGGCCGCACGCTGCCGTTCCACGAAGCGCCGCCCGAGCTGCTCGCGAGCGACCCGGCGTGCTGGGTGCTGCGCCCCGGTGCGCAATGGCACGGCTTCGGCAATCTCGAGGACGGCTATTGCATGCTCGACCCGATCAAGGTGTCGATCGTCACGCCGGGCGTGGCGCCGGCCGGCGGCCTGATGCCGGTCGGTATCCCGGCGAGCGTCGTCACCGCATATCTCGATGCGCGCGGGATCGTCGTCGAGAAGACGACCGATTTCACGATCCTGTTCCTGTTCTCGATCGGTATCACGAAGGGCAAGTGGGGCTCGCTCGTCAGCGCGCTGTGCGATTTCAAGCGCGACTATGACGCGAACCTGCCGCTCGACATGGCGATTCCGTCGCTCGCGAAGGAGCATGGCGCGCGCTATGCGGGCATGGGGCTGAAGGATCTGGCCGACACGATGTTCGCGGCGATGGAGCAGCTGGGCACGACGCGCCTGATGTCGGAGGCGTTCTCGATCCTGCCGAAGCCGGAGATGAGCCCGGTGCATGCGTACGAGCACCTCGTGCAGGGCCGCGTCGAGCAGGTCACGCTCGACGAGCTGGCCGGGCGCACGGTGGCCACCGGCGTCGTGCCGTATCCGCCGGGTATTCCGCTGTTGATGCCGGGCGAGAGCGCGGGGCCGGCCGGCGGCCCGGTGCTCGGCTACCTGAAGGCGCTCGAGGCGTACGACCGGCGTTTTCCCGGATTCGCGCACGACACGCACGGCGTGGAGGTCGAGGACGGCACGTACCGTGTGTACTGCCTGACCGCCTGACACCCGACCGGGCGAACGAACGAGCGACCGGCCGCACGGCGGCCTCACATCGAAGGATCGACACCATGGAAAACGCAGCGCACCTGGCCGACGCAGCCCCGGCGGCCGCGCAGAAGCACCGGATGAACGTCTGGCAGCTCACCGTTCTCACCGCGGTCAACATGATGGGCTCCGGCATCATCCTGCTGCCGTCGAAGCTCGCGCAGGTCGGCACGATCTCGCTGCTATCGTGGATCGTCACGGCCGGCGGCTCGCTCGCGCTGGCCTATGCGTTCGCGCGCTGCGGGATGCTGAGCCGCAAGCCGGGCGGGATGGGCGGCTACGCGGAGTACGCGTTCGGCAAGGCCGGCAACTACATGGCGAACTATACGTACGGGCTGTCGCTCGTGATCGCCAACGTCGCGATCGGCGTCACGGCGGTCGGCTACGGCACCGTGCTGTTCGACGCGACGCTGTCGCCGCTGCAGACGGGCCTGTGGACGATCTTCCTGCTCGTGCTGACGACGGTCGCGAATTTCGGCGGCTCGCGCATCACCGGCCGGATCGGCGCGGTGACGGTGTGGGGCGTGATCATTCCGGTCGTCGTCGTGTCGCTGATCGGCTGGTTCTGGTTCAGCGGCGCAACCTGGGGCGCCGCGTGGAATCCGAACCACATGCCGTTCGGGCCCGCCGTCGGCAGCTCGATCGCGGTGACGCTGTGGGCGTTCCTCGGGCTCGAATCGGCGTGCGCGAACTCGGACGCCGTCGAGAATCCGGAGCGCAACGTGCCGATCGCCGTGCTCGGCGGCACGATCGCGTCGGCGATCTTCTACATCGTGTCGACCAACGTGATCGCGGGGATCGTGCCGAATGCGATTCTCGCGAAGTCGAACGCGCCGTTCGGCATCGCGTTCGCGACGATGTTCACGCCGACCGTCGGCACGATCGTCACCGCGCTGATGGTGATCGCGTGCATCGGCTCGCTGCTCGGCTGGCAGTTCACGGTCGCGCAGGTGTTCAAGAGCTCGGCGGACGTCGGCTACTTCCTGCCGGTGTTCGCCCGCGCGACGCGCACCGGCACGCCGATCGTCGGCATGGTGATCCTGCTGGTCGCGCAGGTCGCGCTGGCGCTGATGACGATCAGCCCCGAGCTGAGCAGCCAGTTCCAGAAGATCGTCGATCTCGCGGTCGTCACGAACCTGGTGCCTTACGTGATGTCGATGGCCGCGCTGATCACGATCCAGAAGGTCGCGAAGGTGCCGCCGGGCAAGGCGCTCGTGACGAACGTGATCGCGATGGTCGCGACCGCATACAGCTTCTACGCGCTGTTCAGCTCGGGCGAGCAGGCGCTGATGCTCGGCGGCCTGTGCGTGTTCCTCGGCTGGACGCTGTTCGGCTTCGTCAGCGCGCGCTTCTACCAGATGGAAGTCGACGCGCACGTGAAGGAGCCGGGGAAGTCGCTGCAGGCGTGACGGCTAGCGCTGACCTTGCGTCAGCAGCGGCGGGAGTTCGCTTTTCAGCAGATCGACGACGGCACGCACGCGCGGCGGCAGCGGCCGTTGCGCGTGCACCAGCACGTTGAGCGCGAAGTCGGGGACGTCGTAGTGCGGCAGCAGGCGCACGAGCCGGCCGTGCGCGAGCGCGTCGGCGCAAGCCGGGTGCTGGACCACGCCGATGCCGCCTCCCGCCGCGATCGTGTCGAACATCGGGCGCCAGTGGCTCGCGGTCATGACGGTGCGGATGCGTGCGTATTCGACTGCGCCGCCGTCGTGCCGCAGCGGCACCTGTTCGTTCGCGAACACGCCTTTCACGCGGATGAACGGATGGTTCGCGAGATCGGCCTTCGTATCGATCGGGCCGTGCCGCTCGAGATACGACGGCGCGGCCACGAGCATGCGGCCAACCGCGCCGAGTGCGTACGCGACGAATCCGCCATCGCCGAGCTGGCCGACCCGGATCGAAATGTCGACGCCCTCGGTGACCGGATCGACGATATCGTCGTTCAGCACGAGGTCGATGTGCAGCTTCGGATACGCGGTGCGGATCTGCATCAGCACGCCCGGCAGCACGACCTCGCCGAAACATTGCGGCGCCGCGAGCCGGATCGTGCCGTCGAGCGCATGCGCCGTCTTCGACACCGACGCAACGGCCAGCTCGGCCGCTTCGAGCAGCGCCTTGCTGCGTTCGTAGAAAATCCGGCCTTCCTCCGTGCACGCGAGGGTGCGTGCACTGCGCATCAGCAGCCGCGTGCCGAGATGCTTTTCGAGCTTCTCGATGCGCTCGCTGACGGCCGGTTGGCCCATGTCGAGATCCCGCGCCGCGCCGGACATCGTGCCGCGCTCCACGACCCTCACGTAGATGCGCATCGTCGCCAACAAGTCCATGAAGTCGCGCCTCGTGTCTTCCGGTTCGATTTTTACCGATCGACGGATGGTACCAAAGCGGTGGAGGGACGATGGTGTGCGTTGGGCCGATACTGACTATCGGCCAGTGCGTTCATGGCGCCGCCGAGGCCGCGTGCGTTCATTCGCACGGTGAGCGAAAATCGGCCTTCTTCCGCGCGACCCGACAGGAGCCCCGACATGACGCAACGCAATGAAGCCCGACGCACGCACTGCGTTGCCTGGCAGATCGTGCAGACGTGGCAGGCGGCCGAATGGTGCCGGCTCGACGCGTCGCAAACGGGCATCGCGCTGTCGGGGGCGGTGACGGGCGCGCTCGATGGCACGCCGTTCCGGATCGACTACGCGATCGCATGCGGCGCCGACTGGCTCACCCGTTCGGCGCGCGTGACGCATCGGACCGGCACGGCGCCGCCACGGCAATGGGACATCGCATGCGACGCGGGGCAGTGGACGATCGACGGCGTCGATGCCCCGATGCTCGCAGGCGCGACCGACATCGATCTCGGCTTCAGCCCGTCGACCAATACGCTGCCGATCCGGCGGCTGGGGCTCGCCGTCGGCGAATCGGCCGCGATCCGCACCGCGTGGCTGCGTTTTCCCGACTTCGACATCGTGCGCGGCGAGCAGCGCTATACGCGCACGGCGCCGCACGTGTATCGCTACGAGAGCGGCACGTATGCGGCCGACATCGAAATCGACGACGCGGGCCTCGTCACCGACTACGACGAATGGCGGCGCGTCGGCGCGGCGTCTGCGTCGTGACGGATCAGCGCGCGCTGGCGACCGACAGCTTGCCCGGAATCAGCTTCAGCGTGGTGAACGCGTCGGCGATGCTCTGCTGGTACGCGACCGTCGCGTCGGTGATCGGCTGCACGCCGTAGCCGGCGCGCTTGAGCGCGACTTCGAGCGTCGGCGCATCGAGGCCGACGAGCGGCGACAGTTGCGCGGCCACCTCGGGCACGTGATCGCGCGCCCAGCGATCGACCGCGTCGACTTCGTCGAGCAGCGCGCGCAGCACCTGCGGGTGGGCGGCCGCGTACTTGCGTGCGGCGAGGTAGTACTGCGTGTTGCGCACGAGCCCTTCGCCATTCGCGACCACGCGCGCGCCGAGCTGCCGTTCGGCGGCGGCCAGATACGGATCCCAGATCACCCACGCATCGACGCTGCGCTGCACGAACGCGGCGCGCGCGTCGGCCGGGGTCAGGTAGATCGGCTGGATGTCGGCATACGTGAGGCCCGCATGCTCGAGCGCCTTCACCAGCAGGTAATGGACGTTCGAGCCCTTGTTGAACGCGACCTTCTTGCCGCGCAGTTGCGCGAGGGTGCGGATCGGCGAATCGGGCAGCACGACGATCGCCTCGCCCTGCGGCGCGGGCGGCTCGTTGCCGATGTAGACGAAATCGACGCCCGCGGCCTGCGCGAAGATCGGCGGGGTTTCGCCGACCGTGCCCACGTCGATCGCGCCGGCGTTCAGCCCTTCGAGCAGTTGCGGGCCGGCCGGGAATTCGAGCCATTGCACCGTGACGCCCTGGCTCGCCAGACGCTTCTCGAGCGTGCCGCGCGCCTTGAGCACGACGAAGTTGCCGTATTTCTGGAAGCCGATGCGCAGCCGCGTGCCGCTGTCGTCGGCCCGGGCGGCTGCGGCCGCGAGCGGTCCGAGCGCGAGCCCGGCCAGCCCGGCGGCCGCGCCGTGCAGCCACTGGCGGCGGCGCGGGTTCACCGGGGTCGTTTCAAGGTCTGCGTGCGGTGTGTCGTTCATTAGGGCGTGTTCACGGGTCGCGCGCGAAGGTGGCGCGGGCGCAGGGCCGGGCCGGATGCGGGCGACGCGCGCAACGGGCCGGCCCACGCCGGAGTCGAGACGATACGGCCCGGCGGGACGACGGCCAACCAATGAATCCGCATATGCAAATCAGCGGCCGGACGATACGTGAATGGCGACGCGGCAGGGCGCCCCGCGCTCACGCGGTGACGAGCAGGCTTTCCTCGATCGAATCGACGCGGTCCGGATAGAACGCGAGGTGCCCGCGAATCGATTCGACGGCCGGATTCGGATGCTCGTATGTCCATACCGCGTTGGTCGAGCGTTCGCCGCCGGCCGGAATCGAGTAGTACGCGCAATCGCCCTTGTACGGGCAGTAGGTCGCGTGATCGGTGCGTTCGAGCAGCGACATGTCGGCGTCCTCGCGCGGAATGTACAGCACGGCCGGGTAGCTGGCCTCGCGCAGCACCAGCGCGTGGCGCGTATCGGCGACGACCTTGCCGGCGACCTTCACGACCACCCGCGACGAATGCGGTTCGATCAGGATCGGATGATCGGGGCCCGGCGACTTCACGGGACGAGAGGGCGTATCGGGGTTGATCGACATTCGTGGTCCTCCAGAAAGAGCGGCGCGCTCGGACGCGCCGTGCCGGCACCTGCGCGCCGGGCGGATTCCCGCGCGCCGGTGCCGGCGTGGGCCAACCGATACGATGCACCCATTTCGCGGAGCCTGCAGGGGGACGGAAGGGCGCCCGCGGCCGTGCGCGAATGGCGCGGTCTCATGACGGGGGCCGGGCGTCGCGGCGGGGTGCGCGAGCCTGTCCGCGGCGCTCGCATGGACATTCTCATGCAGCGGCAGCGGGATGCAGCCATGACGATAAGCAACGCGGAATTAATTGGTAAGCGATCGGCGGGCGGCGCGCGAAGATCGACGGTCGTCATTCGCATGGCACCTCTTTCTTTCCTCCGTCACCATGAAGAATCCTTTCGTTTCGTCAACCGCGCGCCGATCGCGCGGCGTATCGCCCGCCGGCGCCGCGCTTCGCTGCATCGCCGCGTCGTTGCTGCTGGCCGGCGCCGCGACGCACGCGCTGGCGGCGCCCACGGGCAAGACGCTCGTGTACTGCACCGAAGGCAGCCCGGCCGGCTTCGATCCCGGCCAGCACACGACGAGCACCGATTTCGATGCGAGCACGTACCCGGTCTACAACGGGCTCGTGCAGTTCAAGCGCGGCACGCTCGACCTCGAACCGGCGCTCGCGACGAGCTGGGACGTGTCGCCCGACCAGCGCACGATCACGTTCCACCTGCGGCGCGGCGTGAAATTCCAGACGACCGCATGGTTCAAGCCGACGCGGCCGTTCCAGGCCGACGACGTCGTGTTCACGTTCCGCCGGATGCTCGACCCGGACGATCCGTTCCGCAAGGCCTATCCGGTCAGCTTCCCGTATTTCAGCGATCTCGGCTTCGACCACAACATCGACCGCATCGAGAAGGTCGACGACTATACGGTGCGCTTCGTGCTGAAGTCGCCCGACGTCGTGTTCGTGCGCAATCTCGCGATGGCGTTCGCGTCGGTGCTGTCGGCCGAATATGCGGGGCAGCTCGCCGCGCGCCATCGCGAGTCGGACATCAACCAGTTCCCGGTCGGCACGGGGCCGTTCGTGTTGCGTACGTACCAGAAGGATGCGCTGATCCGCTACGACGCGAATCCCGACTACTGGAAGCCGGACGACGTGAAGCTCTCGCGCCTCGTGTTCGCGATCACGCCCGATCCGGCCGCGCGGCTGCAGAAGCTCGTGGCCGACGAGTGCCAGGTGTCGGCGTTTCCGCGACCGGCCGATCTCGAGACGGTGCGGCGCGACCCGAAGCTGACGCTGTTTTCCGGGACGGGCTTCAACGTCGGCTTCGTCGCGTACAACACCCGGCATCCGCCGCTCGATCGCGTCGACGTGCGGCGCGCGCTCGACATCGCGATCGACAAGACGGCGATCATCAAGACCGTGTTCAACGGCGACGCGACGATCGCGACGAACCCGATGCCGCCCGCGCAATGGTCGTACAACCCGCGCCTGAAGGACGCGCCGCGCGATCCGGCCGCCGCGAAGGCCCTGCTCGCGCAAGCCGGCTTCCCGAACGGCTTCGACCTGACGCTATGGGCGATGCCCGTGCAGCGCCCGTACAACCCGAACGCGCAATTGATGGCGCAACTGATCCAGCAGGACTGGGCGAAGATCGGCGTGCGCGCGAAGATCGTCAGCTACGAATGGGGCGAGTACAACCGCCGCGCGAAGCATGACGGCCAGCACGACGCGATCCTGTACGGCTGGTCGGGCGACAACGGCGACCCCGACAACTGGCTCGGCACGCTGCTCGGCTGCGAGGCGGTGCACGGCAGCAACCTCGCGAAGTGGTGCAACAAGGACTTCGAGCAGCTCGTGACCGCCGCGCGGTCGAACGGGGACGTCGCGAAGCGCACGGCGCTGTACGAGCAGGCGCAGGTGGTGTTCAAGGAGCAGGTGCCGTTCACGCCGATCGCGACGTCGATCGTGTCGTTGCCGATCTCCAGGCGCGTGCACGGGCTGACGTTCTCGCCGCTCGGCGGGCACCGGTTCGATGGCGTGTGGCTGGATTGAGGGAAGCGGAAGCCGGCGCGTTCGTGCGCGCCGGCGTTCGCCGCGTCAGTCAGTTGAGTGCGACGGCGGCCGCGGCCTCGACCGGCGTGCCTTCGAGCGCGACCGACGGGCGGCCGTCGGGGCCGACCGGCACGTCGCCGATGAGCGTCGTGCGATACAGCTGGCGATCGAAGTCGAGATCGAAGATGTCGACGGGCGCGAGATGCGCGGTCGCGCGGTTGTCCCAGAACGCGATGCTGCGCGGTTCCCACTTGAAGCGGATCGTGAATTCCGGCCGCGTCACGTGCTCCCACAGCAGTTCGAGCAATGCCTGGCTCTCGCGCGGCGTCAGCCCGACGATCGTTTTCAGGAAGCTCGGGCTCACGTACAGCGCGCGTTCGCCGGTCTCCGGATGCACGCGCACGAGCGGATGCTCGGTCACGAGCGGGCGACGCTCGACGGCGTCGTCGAATGCGCCGGTCGCGCGCGCGCCGGGCGGCGGCGTGAAGCGATGGATGCCGCGCAGGGTATCGACGAAGCCGCGCAGCGGCGCGGACAGCGTTTCGTACGCGCGTACGAGGTTGGTCCAGTGCGTGTCGCCGCCGTACGGCGGGATCGTCACGCCGCGCAGGATCGACGCCCACGGCGGGTTCACGGCCGCCGTCACGTCGGTGTGCCAGCCGGTCCAGGGCCGGCGCACCGGTTCGCCTTCGAAGCGCGTCGCCTTGCGATGCTTCGCGATCGAATAGACGGCCGGATGGCCGTCGACGTGCCCGAACACCGGGTGGCCGACCGTCGGCTCGCCGAACTGCGCGGAGAACGCGACATGCTGCTCGTGCGTGAGGAATTGTTCGCGGAAGAAGATCACGCGCCATTTCAGCAGCGCGGCGCGGATCGCCGCGATCTGCGGCGTGGTCAACGGTTGCGTGAGGTCGACGCCGCGGATTTCCGCACCGATATGGGCGGACAGCGGGATCACGTCGACCGGCTGGGCGGCGGGTTCGAGTAGGGCGCTCATGCGACGCTCCTGGCGGAAGTGAACGGGGAAGAGGGACGACATCGTTGCGCGTGCAAGTGTCGGTCCGGTGGTGCGAGTTTCATGGCGGGTGTCCTCCAGAGCGGAGCGCGGCGGCGCGCGGAAAAGAGCGCCGCCGCGTGACGTGGGTACGTCGACGTTATTGCAGCGTGGCGCCCGGCCCCTTGAGCAGGACGCTCTGGCGGCCGTCGATGCCGACCGGCACGTCGCCGTGAACGGTCGCGCGGCGCACGACGCGGCGTGCATCGCCGTAGTCGTTGATCGCGTAGTGCTGGGTCGCGCGGTTGTCCCAGATCGCGACGTCGCCTTCCTGCCAGTTCCAGCGCACGGTGTTCTCGAGGCGCGTCACGTGTTCGTGCAGCACCTGCAGCAGGTGCGCGGAATCCTGCGACGACAGCCCCTTGATCTTCTGCACGAAGTGCCCGAGCACGAGCGTGCGTTCGCCGGTTTCCGGATGCACGCGCACGACCGGATGCTCGGTTTCGTAGACGGTCGACGTGAATACTTCGCGGTAGCGCTTCAGTTGCGTATCGTCGGCATGCACGTGCGTCGACGCATAGTCGTACGCGTTCGTATGCAGCGCCCACAGCGTGTCGGCGAGCGCGCGCAGCGGGTCGGGCAGATTCGCGTACGCGGTGGCCGTGTTGGCCCACACGGTATCGCCGCCGAACGGCGGGATCACGACTGCGCGCAGGATCGAGATCTTCGGGTACGCGTCGACGAAGGTCACGTCGGTGTGCCACGAATTGGCGCGTGCGCCGTGCGCGGAATCGAGTTCGAGCAGGGCAGCGCTGCCGTCGACGGACGGCACGGTCGGGTGCGCGACCGTGTCGCCGAAGCGGCGGGCGAAGGCTTCCTGCGCGGTGTCGTCGAGATGGTGCTGGCCGCGGAAGAACAACACCTTGTGGCGCAGCAGCGCGGCGTGGACCGCATCGAACGTCGCGTCGTCGAGCGTGGCCGACAGCCGCACGCCGGAAATTTCGGCGCCGATCCGGCCGGCGACCTGGCGAAGCTGAAGCGGGACGGCGGCCGTGCGCGGCGCGGCGTGAGAAGCAGGCGAAGGCGAATGAGCGGCGTGCTGGACTTCGGACATCGGGAGTCTCCTGGGAGTCGGGTCGGTCGAGTCTCCATTCAAGCAGGCGCCGCGCGGAACCGGAACCGATGAATCGTCACAACCTTAGCGTGCGCGCTGCGATGAACGATATGTGTCGTGATGCTGAACGATCCGGCGCGTCATGCGCTTACCATGCGAGCCGCCATTCGCCGATCCGGTGCGGGCGCGCGGCGTCGAGGCGCTTGCCGCCGGAACCGTCGTCGTCCGGCGGCTCGCTGTCGTCGAAATCGGCGAGCACGGTGTCGCGCAAGCGCGCGAATGCCGGCGAATCGCGCCGGCGCGGGCGTGGCAGCGCGACGTCGACGATGCGCGCGATGCGGCCCGGACGCGGCGCCATCGTGACGACGCGGTCGCCGAGATAGACGGCTTCGTCGACATCGTGCGTGACCAGGATCATCGTGATGCGCTCCTGTTCCCAGATCCGCAGCAGTTCGTTCTGCATCTTCGCGCGGGTTTGCGCGTCGAGCGCGCCGAACGGCTCGTCGAGCAGCAGCACGCGCGGCCGGTTCACGAGGCCGCGTGCGATCGCGACGCGCTGCGCCATCCCGCCCGACAACTGGTTCGGAAACGCGTGCTCGAAACCGTTCAGCCCGACGAGCGCGACGTGCTCCGCGATCGCGCGCCGTTTCGCGGCGGCGTCCAGCGGCGCGTTGCGCAGCGCGGCGCCGATGTTCTGTTCGACGGTCAGCCACGGGAACAGCCGGTGATCCTGGAACACGATGCCGCGCTGCAGCGACGTGTCGCGCACGCGCTCGCCGCCGGCGTGGATTTCGCCGGTGTAATCGGTGTCGAGCCCGGCGACGAGCCGCAGCAGCGTCGACTTGCCGCAGCCGCTGGCGCCGACGATCGTGACGAATTCGCCGGCGCGCACGTGCAGCGACACGTCGTCGAGCACGGCGAGCGCCGCGCCGCGTTGCGCGTAGTGCTTGCTTACATGGAGGATGTCGAGCGAATCGGAGGCGAGAGTCGTCATGGCGGTCAGGAGAAGGGAGCGATATGGAGGGAACGGGCGCTCAGCGCGTCAGGTCGCCGCGCCGGGCCAGCACCTTGCGCTCGATCGCCCGCGCGGTCGCGTTCAGTGCCCAGCCCGTCACGCCGACGACGATGATCCCGAACAGCACGAGATCCATCCGGAACTGCTCGCTGCCGTCGATCAGCGTGTTGCCGATCCCGCTGCCGGCGACGAGCAGGTATTCCGCGCCGAGCGTCGCGAGCCACGAATAGATCAGGCCGAGATACAGGCCGGTGAAGATAGACGGCAGCGCGGCCGGCAGGATCACGTAGCGGATCAGCTGAAGCCGTGAGTAGCGCAGCGCGCGGGCGACGTCGACGTACGTGCGCGGCACCGCGTGAATGCCGTCGCAGGTATGGGCGGCGACCGGCAGCAGCGCGGCGAGCGACAGGAACACGACCTTCGCGACGTCGCCGAGCCCGAACCACACGGAAATCAGCGGAATCCACGCGAACAGCGAGATCTGCTTGAACGTGTCGAAGCTCGGGCCGACCATCCGCGCGGCGACGCGCGACAGCCCGAGCACGGCGCCGAGCAACAGCCCGCCCGTCGCGCCGATCGCGAACCCGCACGCTTCGCGCGCGAGCGATGCCGACAAGGCACGGCCGAGCGCGCCGCTCGTGGCCTGCGCCCACGCGGTGTGCAGCACGTCGGCGGGGCTGACGAACAGCCCGCTTTTCACGAGGTGCGCGGAAGCGAGGGCCCACCAGCACGCAAGTGCGGCGAGCGGCAGCACGAAGCCGCGCCAGTCCGGTGCATGCAGGCGGCGGTCGGCGGTGGCGGGCGGTGTGGCTGACGGTGTGGCGGCGTGCGACACGGGCGACTCTCCTTCGATGGGGCGGGCGGCCCGGTTCAGCCGCGAAACGCGGACGGCACGCCGCGGCGCAGGCGCGCTTCGAGTGCGTCGAGCGCCCGGTTGATCAGCAGGCCGACCGCGCCGACCACGACCACGGCCGCCATCACGAGATCGAGCTGGAACAGTTGCCGCCCGTACACGATCAGGTAGCCGAGCCCTTCGGACGACGCGACGAGTTCGACCACGACGAGCGCGAGCCACGACTTCGTGAATGCGAGCCGCACGCCGGTCGCGAGCGTCGGGATCGCGGCCGGCAGCACGACGTGGACGATGCGTTGCCGGCGCGTGTAGCCGAACCCGCGCGCGACTTCGTCGAGGGCGGGCGGCGTCTGGCGGAATCCCTGCAACGTGCTCAGCGTGACCGGGACGAGCGCCGCATGCGCGATCAGCAGGTACTTGAGCGGCTCGCCGACACCGACGAGCAGCAGCAGGAACGGCAGCCAGCCGAGCACCGGAATCTGCACGAGCGCATTGAAGCTCGGCAGCACATAGGCTTCCAGCGTGCGCGACAGCCCGAGCGCGACGCCGATCGACACACCGAGCAGCGTGCCAGCCGCGAAGCCGACGAGCACCCGCTGCAGGCTGATCAGCGTGTGACGCGCCAGATCGCCGCTCGACGCGAGCTCGGCCAGCGTGTCGACCACGCGTTCCGGCGGCGGCAGGATCTGCGGCGCGATCCAGCCGCGCGCGCTGCCGACGCTCCACAGTGCGAACAGCAGCGCGGGCAGCACCCACGGCGCGAGCTGCCATGCGAGCCGTTTCAGCGCGGCCGAGCGGCGCGGCGGCACGGCGAGCGGGTGCGATTCGGACGACGGGACGGAAAACGCGGTATCGCTCATCGGGGCGGGTCCGGTCGGGTGTCAGGTGAGGGGCTTGCCGGCGGCGTCATGACGCGGCCAGTAGTTTTCGAGTTTCAACGTGCGCAATGCGTTGTCGAGATACTTCGGCTCGAACCAGCCGTCGACGTCGACCGGCTGGCGGATCAGCTTGAGGTTCAGCGCATCCTGGGCGACCGCCTTGTAGCGCGCGACGACGAACGGATCGATCAGCGGGGACAGGCGCTCCTTCAGGCGCTGGTTCGCATAGTCGGCCTGCCACGACGAATACGGCACGCCGCTCTTCGCCCACAGCTTGAACAGCGCATCGCGGTTCGCCTCGTCGGACGACCATTGCGCGCCCTTCACGAACGCGGTGACGACGCGCTGCACGATGTCCGGGTGCGCGCGGTCGAAATCGTCGAGCACGAGCAGGTGGGTCTGGCGCGTCAGTTGCGGGCCGTCGTTCTGCGATTCGTAGATGATCTTCGCGAGGCCCGCGTCGCGCAGCTTGTACAGCGCGTAATCGCCCACCGACGCGTCGATGCCTTTCGATGCGAGTGCGGCGAGCGAACTGGCGGCGTCGAGGTTGATCACGCGCAGGTCGCGTTCGCCGAGGCCGTTCTTCGCGAGCGCGTTGTCGGCGACGAGCTGCAGGTTGGTGCCGCGGAAGATCGACACGCGGCGGTCCTTCAGGTCCTTGATCGAGCGGATCGTCGAGTCGGGCGGCACCGCGATCTTGATGCCCGAGCGCACGCTCGCGGCGAGCAGCAGGCGGGTCTTGATCCCGTTCGAGCGCGCGAGCACGGCGGGCAGGTCGCCCTGGTACGCGAAGTCGAGCGCCTTGTTGGCGATCGCCTCGTTGACGGCCGGGCCCGCACCCTTGAAGAACAGCCATTCCACCTTGATGCCGTCGGCGGCGAATTCCTTTTCGACGAGCTGCTGCAACTGCACGGTGGCGGCGCTCGATCCGCCGAACGTCGGGGGATCGCCGGCGCCTTGCTGGGCGACGCCGATGCGGATGGTGGCGGGCTTGTCGGCGTGCGCGGCGGCGGCCGGCAACGCAAAAAGGGACGCGATCAGCAGCGATCGCAGCAGGCGCAGTGGGAGCATGAATCGATGGATCCGGAACGTTGGAGAACGAGGCCGGGCCGCAGCCCGTCGGGTCATTCTCGATGACGCCCCGGGGCCGGACAAGCAACGATTTGAACTATGCTTATCGTCGCGCGGGGGATCGCGGGAGGGCGCGGGCGCGCTGCAGGAGCACGAGCAGCGCGGTCGCCGTGACGGCAGGCCCGATCTGCGGCAGCGTCAGCCAAGGATTCAGAAACTCGTACATCGGCAGCGCCCACATGACGGCGACGACACACTGCTCGCCGCGCCGCCAGCCGTACTGCGTGCCGATGGCGATCATGCATGCGATCGGGATGCACAGCCACGACAGTTCGTAGTGCCAGACATACGGATTGGCGGCCAGCGTCGCGACGACCAGTACCGCACCGCGCAATCGTGCGTCCCGGCTGCGGCGCCAGACGAAGCACGCCGCCGCGAGCGCGATCGCCGCGATGACGGCCTGACCGGCGTACGCGAGGGCGGGCGACAGGCCGGCAAGCCGAAACGCCGCGAACGGCGTCGGCGACGCAAACCAGAACGGCACGCCGTGCTCGATGATCAGCGAACGCAGCGCGCCGGCGTTTTGCAGGAACAGGCGCAGCGGTTCCATGCCGCCCGCCGCGATCCCCAGTGCGGTGATCGCGGTCGCCCATGCGGCGGCCCACGCGAACGCGCGCCACGCACGCGCGGCAATCAGCACGAACGGGAACAGCAGGGCCAGTTGCGGCTTGACCGACAGGAGTCCGATACAGAGGCCGGCCAGCAGCGGCCGCCGGTCGACGAAGTACACCGCGAGCGCCGCGCACGCCGCGGTCAGCATCGCGTTCTGTCCGTACATCGCGGTGACGAACACGCCCGGGCAGGCGAGCAGCGCGAGCCAGCCGATGCGCGTCGCGCCGGGCACCGCGCCGAATCCCGACACCCGCCACACCGCGAGGCCGAGCAGCACGATGCCGAGTACGACGAACACCGGATAGCTGACCGCGTAGGGCAGCAGCGCGAGCGGTGTCGCCGCGAGCAGATACGACGGCGGGTACAGCCACGGCAGGAACGCATGGCGGCCGGCCAACGGGAACAGCGTGGCGAGTTCGCGCGAGAACGCGGGGATGTCGTAGGCCAGCCACGGCGAGCCGTGGAGCATCAGATGGGACGCGGACCAGAACACCATGTACCCCGAGCCGGGGCGAAACGTGCCGGGGTCGGTCGAGTGAAAGCCGATCCAGAGCAGGATCGCGGCCAGCAGCACACCGATCACCAGCATGACCGCGCTGTAAAGCGCGATGCGTCCGGGCGTGAGCCAGGGGCGGACGGGGCGTTCGTCGCGCCGGATCGACGAGCCGGAAATATCCATGCGGCGCTACTTGACCGACAGATTGCGCGACGCCTGCGCGCCTGCCACGACCGTCTGCCGGCGCCGGGCCGTCGCGATGCGCCGGACCGGAAACTGCAGCAGTTTCGAGCCGTCCGGAGACGCGGCGTGCCGCGCGGGCTGCTGGCCGGCCTGCGCATCGGCCCGGTAGCGGCGCCGCACGAGGTAGACCGGGCGCTGCTTCGATTCGTGATAGATGCGGCCGAGGTATTCGCCGATCACGCCGATGCCGATCAACTGGATGCCGCCGACGAACAGCATCACGGAGATCAGCGACGCGTAGCCGTGCACCGGGTTGCCGAACAGCAGCGTGCGCATCACGATGTACGCGCCGTAGACGAACGACAGCACGGCGAACGCGAGGCCGATGTAGGTCCACACGCGCAACGGCACCGTGCTGAAGCTCGTGATGCCCTCGAGCGCGAAGTTCCAGCGCCGCCATCCGGAGAATTTCGAGCGCCCGCCGCTGCGCGCCGCGCGCGTGTATTCGATGATCTCGGTACGGTAGCCGACCCACGCGAACAGGCCTTTCATGAAACGACGCCGCTCGGGCAGGGCCCGCAACGCATCGACGACCTGGCGATCCATCAGCCGGAAATCGCCGACGTTCTCCGGCATCTCGACCTCGGAGAGCTGGTTGTGCACGCGGTAGTAGAGCGCGGCGGCCACGCGCTGCATCAGCGGATCGCACCGGCGGTCGGTGCGCTTCGCGGCGACGACCTCGGCGCCCGCGTGCCAGCGTTCGAGCATCGCGGGGATCAGGGCCGGCGGGTCCTGCAGGTCGGCGTCGATCAGGATCACGGCCGCGCCGGCCGCTTCGTCGATGCCGGCCGTGAGCGCGGCTTCCTTGCCGAAGCGCCGCGTGAGATCGACGATGCGCACGCGCGGATCAGCGACCGCGATGTCGATCAGCTTGTCGAGCGTGCCGTCGCGGCTGCCGTCGTTCACGCAAACGATTTCGAAGCGCGCGGTGCCGATCGCTTCCAGTATCGGAACGGTGGTCGCGAAGAACGCATCGATCGCTTCTGCTTCGTCGTGAAACGGCACGACGAGCGATACCAACGGCTTCAGGGTGTGCCTGGACATACGTCCCCCGTGAGATCCGGTCTGCGCCGCATCGTCTGGTCCTGTCGTCGCCGGGTGTGCGAAAACGGGTCCGGATCGGCGCGTATGTTGTGTTTGTAATGGCCTCGGCGGCGTGCCGCGAGCCGGGCGGCGAGCCGTCAGATCATTCTACGCACGAATGACACGCAGGTGACAGCGCGCGCGGGTTTGTTCGGGGGCGGGTTTCCGCGATGCAGCGGCTCGCCGGGGAGCGCTGCGGCGCCGGTTACGCGTGCATCCGCAACGGTTAGCATGTCGTCGGTAATGACGATGACGATGACGGAGACGGTCATGCAAGTCCAGGATCTGACAGGCGCGCGGCTGGATTACTGGGTCGCGATCGTGGAAGGCCACGAGGCGCCGCGTGCCGACGCGTCCGGATGCACGTCGATTCGCGCGGCGGGCGGCGTGCCGACGCCGTTCGCGCCGTCGTCGTCCTGGGCGGACGGCGGCCCGATCGTCGAGCGGCTGCCGTTCGCCGCGTTCGAGCGCGACGGCGGGCGGGGCGCCTGGCGTGCGGTGCTGCACCGCGCCGTACCGGCCGCGGGCGAGCGCTGCACGTTCAACCAGGCGGGGCCGACGTTGCTGGTCGCCGCGATGCGCACGCTCGTCGCGTCGACCTTTGGCGACGACGTGCCGGATCTCGATATGGCGCGGCCGCGCTGAACGCGCCCCGCCTGGTCCCGCTCAGGCCGACACGTTCCGGATGGCGATCGACGCGACGTCGACGCGGCGCGGCAGGATCGCATCCGCGGCCGCGCGATCGGCGACACGCTGCAGCACGTCGATGTCGGCGCCGCTGAGGCTGCGCTGCGCGAGCGCGGCCCGGCGCGCGATGTCGGTGGCCGCGTCGGGCGGCAGGCGCGTGAGCGACGCATAGACGCTCGCGTAGTCGGCCGGGTGCGCGAGCGCCCATTGACCGGCGCGGGCGAGCCGCGCGAGCACGTCCGCGAGCGCCGCGCGCTTGCCGCGATCGTCGAGCGTTTCGACCGGCGACGTCAGGAACGCAAGCCCCGAATTGATGCCGCTGCCGTCGCGGACGATGCGCGCACCGCGTCGCACCGCATGCCCGTAGTACGGATCGAACGTGGCCCAGATGCCGATCCGCTTCGCCTCGAATGCGGCGAACGCGTCGACCGGCAGCACGAAGCGCACGTCGACGTCGCGCGGGGCGAGCCCGTGTTCGCGCAGCGCGCCGTACAACTGGTACTGCGAGATGCTGCCGCGCGCCGACGACACGACGACGGTTTGTCCTTTCAGGTCGGCCACCGTGCGGACCGGCGAGTCCGGCTGCACGACGATGCCGAGCGACGCCGGCGAGCCGACGCGCGTCGCGACGATCCGCAACGACGGATCGCCGAGCGCGGCCGTCAGCACGGGCAGGTCGCCGGCCGGTGCGAGATCGATCGCGCCCGCGCGCTGCGCTTCGAACAGCGGCGCGGCGCCCTGGAAGTTGGCCCAGCGGAACCGGTACGGCGCGCCGTCGAACACGTGCGCCGCTTCGGCCAGCGCCCGCAGGCCGCCGGCCTGGTCGCCGAGGACGAGCGTGACGCCCGACAGGTCGGTGCCGGCCGCGCGGGCGGGCAGTGCGAGGCCGCCGGCGAGCGGCGCGGCGGCGAGCGCGGCAAGGCGCTGCAGCGCGCGGCGGCGCGCGGGGGCGGAAGAGTGGGTCATCGGCGGCGTGTCCTCGGTGATCCGCGCGGGCCGCGCGGCTGCCGGGCAGATTACGGAATCGGTTTCCGGCCGGCAAACATCGAATCCTGAAATGCATATTCGCGCGGCGGCCGCCGGCGTGGCCGGTGTCGACCCCTCGGGGCGGTCGTGTCGCTGTCGGGGCTGCTCGCACTCGCACTCGAGCGGCACGCGCGACGCGGCCCGTCGCATCAACCGTTGTTCAATCCGTCAGCCTTTAAGCGCATCGCGATCGACCTGCGCGTCGTGCAGGTCGCGCGTGGCGTCGCGCAGCTTCGCCTGCTTGTCGGCGAGCTTGCGTTGCGCGTTGCTCAGCTTCCTTGCATCGCCTAGCGTTTCGGCTTCGTGGACGCGCGCCTGTGCGTGGCGGACTTCGTCTTCCGCGTGGCGCACGTCGCGCGCCTTGTCGGCGAGCTTGCGTTCGGCGCGTGCGAGCTGGCCGGCATCCGTGCAGTTCGCCTGGATTCGTTCGAGCGCGGCTTGCTGGCGCAGCGCCTGCTGCGTGTTGCCGAACCGTTTCGCGTTGTCGATCTGCGTGTGCAGCGCGCGGATGCGCGTTGCGCAGTCCTGAGTGCCGGCGAATGCGCCGGTACTCGCGAATAGCGCGACCGGGATGGCCAGCGCGATGAGTGTGTGTTTCATGCGATTTCCTCGATTCGATCAAGCGGCCACGGGCGGTCGCGATACGACGCCCGGCGGCACGGGTTCGAGGCGTCATTCTGACGAGTCGGTGCGACGCGGGTAAATAGGACCGGTCTGACATGCAGCGGCCGACAGGATCATTCCGGCCCGGGTGCGGCGCCGGTCAGTGCGATTTCGTCGCGCCGCGATGGATGCGTGCCGCCTGCGCGACGCGCGCCGGATGCGACGCATGGCAATGGGTGGCCGGTCTGCGGCGCGTGCGCCGGGTGGGCTCGGGCGGATCGGTGCCCAGCACCGCGGTGTTCGTTGCGTCCGCATCGGCCCCGGAAGCGGCAACGGCAGCGACCGCCGCGACCGCCGGCAACCTTGCCTCGGCGTCGAGCCATGCGCGCGTCGCCTCGGCGATCAGTCCGCGCAGCCACCGACCGCCTTCCGCGCACGATCCCGATTCGTTCCACGTTATCCGGTACGCGATGTCCGGCGGCTCGACCGGCAGCGCGACTGCGGCGAGCGGCAGCAGCTTCGCATAGTGCCGCGCGAGCCGGTACGTGGTGGTGAGGATCAGGTCGGTGCGCACCAGCGCATGCGCGGCGAGCTCGAAGTGCGGCAGCGTGACGACGATGCGCCGTTGCAGACCCACGCGTTCGAGTTGCCGGTCGATCGCGCCGGACGCTTCGAGCCACGACGGCGTCGGGCACAGCTGCGGCGCCGCCGCGAACCTGGCGGCCGTCATCGCGTCGCGCCGCGCGAGCGGGTGCGTCGCGCGCATCAGGCATACGACGCGGTCGTCGAACAGGTCGTCCTGGCGGAAGCGCGACCGGCGCACGGGCCGGTTGTCGATCACGACGTCGAGCTCGCCGTCGGCCAGCGCGCGCTCGTCGTCGAACCCGTCGCCGAGCGGATGGAACACCAGTTGCGCGTGCGGCGCACGCTCGCGAAACAGCGCGACGAGCTTCGGCACGAACAGGACATTCAGGTAGTCGGGGCAGCCGATCCGGTAGGTGCGCACCGACGTGCGCGCGTCGAACGTCGGCTGCTGGATGCGGATGAAGTCGATCACGCGCAGCGCGTTGCGCAGCGGCTCGATCAACCGCGCGCCGAACTCGGTCGGCACCATCCCGTAGCGGCTGCGTACGAGCAGCGGATCGCCGAGCAGCGTGCGCAGGCGCTTGAGCGCGGCGCTCGTCGCCGGCTGCGACATGTTCAGGCGCACGGCCGCACGCGACACGGTGCGCTCGGTCAGCAGCACGAGCAGGATGCGCATCAGCCGTGCATCGAGCACGTCGAGCGCGCCCGCGGCATCGAACGTGCCGCGGGGCAGGGCGGTCGGATCTAGCGGGGCCCGCATGGCGATACGCGTCCCGACGATACGAGGCGGCCGCGCGATGCGGCAGCCGGCCGGCGGCCCGTCATTTTGCGAACGGCCAGCCGACGATCCGCTTCGGGCGCGGCGGCGCGTACGTGCGGACCTTCGACGTCTTCAGCTTCAGGCGCACCAGCGATTCGGCGAGCACGACCGCGGCCGATACGCCGTCGACGACCGGCACGCCCGTGCATTCCTCGATCTGCCGGTCGAGGCCGGCCATCCCGCCGCAGCCGAGGCAGATCACTTCCGCGTGATCGTCCTTCACCGCGCGCTGCGCCTGGCCCACGATCGATTCGATCGCGCGGGCCGGATTCTCCTCGAGTTCGAGCACCGCGAGGCCGCTCGCACGCACCGACGCACAGCGCGCATCGAGCCCGGCGAGCTTCAGGCGATCCTCGATCAGCGGCACCGTGCGGTCGAGCGTCGTGACGACCGAGTAGCGATGGCCGAGTAGCATCGCGACGCTCGCGGCCGCTTCGGTGATGTCGACGACGGGCACCGTCAGCAGTTCCTGCAGCCCTTCGCGGCCATGCTCGCCATAGCCGGCCTGGATCACCGCATCGTACGGTTCGTCGTAGTTCAGCACGCGGTCCATCACGGCGATCGCGGCGAGGTAGCTCTCGAAGTTGCCTTCGACCGACTCCGCGCCGAAGCGCGGCGTCAGCCCGACGATCTCCGTGCCCGGCGATGCGGCGGCCTGCGCCTGCGCGGCGATCGCGTCGGTGATCGACTCGGTCGTGTTGACGTTGACTACCAGGATCCTCATCGGCGACTCCGTATGCGTGTGTGTCAGTGTTGTGCGCAGGGGACCGCGATGTGCTCGCCCGAGCGCGCTTCGTAGATCCGTTTGCGATCGGCCAGCAGCCAGTACACGCTGCCCGCGATCGCTGCGCCGAGCAGCCACGAGAACGGCGTCATCGCGCTGAAGGCCGGCACGACGGCGAGCGTGATCGAGATCAGCGCGGACGGCACGAGTGCCGCGAGCGCCTTGCGGTTCACGCCGCGCGTGTAGAAGTAGGCGCCGCTCGGCGCTTCGGTGTAGAGATCGGGCACGTTCACGCGCTGCTTGCGCACGAGCCAGTAGTCGACCGTGATGATCCCGTACAGCGGGCCGAGCAGCGCGCCGAGGCCGGACAGGAAATAGACGATCACGATCGGGCTGTTGTACAGGTTCCACGGCAGGATCAGCACGGCGATCGTCGCGCTGATCAGGCCCGCGCGGCGGAACGACAGGCGATGCGGCGCGAGGCTCGTCAGCACGAAGGCCGGCGCGACGAAGTTCGCCATGATGTTCACGGCCACCGTCACGATCAGGAAGGCGAGGCAGCCGAGCACGAGGAACAGCTTGTTCGGCACCGTCGCGATGATTTCCGTCGGGCTGTGGATGATGTGGCCGTTCAGTTTGAACTGCGCGCCGGCAAGCACGAAGCTGATCGTCGCGAATACGAGGATGTTGACCGGCAGCCCCCAGAAGTTGCCGACGCGCACCGTCTTCGGGCTCGGCGACGAGCGGGCGAAATCGCAGAAGTTGAGCACCAGCGTGCCGTAGATCGCGAGCCACAGCGAGCCGCCCGCGAAGATTTCCGTCCACATCTTCAGGCCGCTCATCGGTTTGCCGATCGACATCGCGAGGTGGCCGCCGGTGCGGCTGAACATCCATGCGGCGAGCGACAGCGTCGTGACGAGGATCACCGGGCCGGCGAGCCCCTCGTACTTGCGGACCATTTCCATCCCGTACGTGAGGATGCCGATCTGCACCAGCCAGATCGCGACGAACGTGATCCAGCCGAGCGTCGACAGCCCGAAGATCGCATTCTGGTCGAACGCGGCGAGGCCCGGCCAGATCGCGGTGAGCAGCACGCGCAGCACGACGGACGCGAGATAGGTCTGGATACCGAACCATGCGATCGCGATCACCGCGCGGATCATCGCGGGCAGCATCGCGCCGTAGATGCCGAAGCTCATCCGGCTGATCACCGGGAACGGCACGCCGGTTTTCTGGCCCATGTAGCCGGTGAGGTTCATGAAGCCGTACACGAGCACCGCGCCGATCGCGAGCGACGCGAGCATCTGCCAGCCCGACAGGCCGAGCGCGAACAGCCCGATCGCGAACGAGTAGTTCGCGATGTTGTGCACGTCGTTGGTCCATAGCGCAAAGATGCTGTAGCGGCCCCAGGTCCGGCCTTCGGCCTGGGTCGGCGCGAGATCGGGGTTGTGCAGCCGCGGGCTCAGCGCGGGATCGCGCGCGGCCGGGTCGGTTCGATGCGATGCGTCGTCCGCGCCGAGCCCGAGGCCCGCGCGGTGAATGGCTTCCAGTTGCACGCCGTTGTCTCCTTCCATGTGCGGGGCACGAAACCGGCTGCGTGTCGTACGCGGCGCGGGCCGGGCCCCGGTGGACGTTATGTCTCGGATTTGTTCGCGAGTATGGGCGGCGGCTACCACGATGGGAAATTAAATATTCGGCTGGGCGTCATTTGAAAAATGAATGAATCGCGTCAGGCCGCGGCGGCGGGGGGAACGGCATGCAAATTGCGAGTGAACGGGTTCCATCCACATCGACATCAGCGGAGGTGTCATGCAGCGATATTCCATTCGTCACGTATCGCGAGCCGTCTTCGCCGGCATCCTGATCGCGGGCCTGGCGGCAGGCGCGGGTTGCCAGAAGAAGGGCGACAACGGCGCGGCCAGTTCAGATTCGAGCGCAGCGAGCGGCATGTCGGCCGCGCCTTCCACCGCGCCTTCGACCGCACCGTCGGGCACGCCGAGCAGTGGGGCGGACGCCGGCGCGAGCCTGCCGGGTGCGGCCTCCGCGCCGAGCGGCGGCTGACCGCCGGCGGATAGCCGGGGCGGACGGTGCGTCAGCGCGCCGTTCGCTGCTGAGGTGCGGTGCCCACTGGCACGCGCGCCGGACGGCGTGCGCGCGCGGCCGTGCGCATGAAAGATTTGCAAGGACCGTTGTAGCGATTTCCGGCCCGGCGGCGACGGCGTGACGCCGGCGTCCGCCGGCCGGGCAAGGAGGTGCGATGCAGAACGCGGAATCGAACCCTACCCCGGAAAAGCAGCGGGAACAGATCGAGAAGAGCCCGGTGAAGACGCCGGCGGCCGGCGACATGCCCGACGCGGCGACCCAGGCGGCGCAAGTGGCGCGGCGTCCGCTGACGCCGGAAGCGGTCGCCGGCAAAATGCCGACCGGCCTGCCGGAGATCGACGTCGACGCGCATGCGGTCGACAGCGGCGACCCGGTACGTCGGGCCGCCGGCCGGATCGTCACGCTCGACAACGCGAACATGGCGATGACCGACAACACGGTCGACGTCGACGGCAAGGGCATGGAGGCGCGTACCGGCGCGTCGGAGCTGCAGGACAACGTGATCTATTCGAACGCGTCGCTCGACGAAGCGGTCGATACGCCCGACGAAGGGCTCGGCGGGATCGAGAGCAGGCCGTCCGGCAACATGCCGCAGATCGCGACGCGGCCGGGCTGGCGGGTGCGTCATGTCGGCGACGTCGATGTCGAGCATGGTGACAGCACGCGTGCCGAGCACGTGATCTGCCTCGAACGGTCCGACGACTGATAGCGGCTATTGATACCGGCGATTGATACCGGTCTTCGAGGTATTCGACACGCGGCGGCCGGTGCAAATCGCACCGGCCGCCGCGACCGTTTCCGGCCCGTGCTGCGTTACTGCGGCCCCAGCTCCTGCGCGGACGTATCGGCGTCGTTGCCCTGCGCGACCAGCACGTGGATGTCGTTCGGCGTCACGTCGCCGACGCCGCCGGACGGAATCGTCAGGAGCAGCCAGTCCGCGTTGTTGCCGATGCTGACCGGCGCGGTCTTGAGAATCGGCGACTTGCTGCCGGCCGTCGTGACGACCACCTGGTACGTGCCGCCGTTCAGGTAGACCGAATCCTGCGTCGTTGCCGGTACGGCATTCTGGTAGGCGGCGCCCGCCATCGTCGGGCTGACCGTCGTGATGTCGGTGCCCGGCGGCACGACGTACACGTCCACGTTCTGCGCATTCGGCGATGCGTTGAAGCTGCGCACGCGCGCCTTGTCCGACAGCAGGCCCTTGTCGTACGGGTCGTCGATGACGGAGATCAGCGACGTCGTGCTCGGCAGCGCGATCGTCGTGTAGTGGTGGCCGTTCGCGGCGCTGAACGCCTGGGACGCGATGGTCGTGGTCGTCCCCGACACGTCGTAGCTCGCGGTCTGCGTGCCTGAATCGACGTCGTGATAGCGCGTCACACCCTTGTAGGCGACGCCCGACTGGTCGACCTTCCCGTTCAGGTAGTAGTCGAGGTTCGGGCCGGCCGGCACCGCGTTGATGAAGCGCGCCTGCGGCTTCGAGATACCGAGTACGGTGCCGGCGTCGTCGCCGCCGCCGCACGCCGCGAGTACGGAAATGACCGAGCACAGGGCCACTATCGTTCGTATTGATTTCATGTTGTCCTCTCGTTCAGGGAACCTGCTTGCGATGCAGAACCGCCGCGTGACGGATCGCGCGGGGCGCAGCGCCGGTTGGAAGGCAGATGACTGTCCGCCGGATGGCGGGCGCGAGGATGTCGCAAGCGGTGTGCCTGTGCGAGGAAAAAGCGGCGAACGGCGGCGGGGGAAGCGCGCACGCGCCGGCGTGGCGGCGTGCGCGGGATGACGCGAGGAGCGGGAGCAGACCGCGCGAATCGGCACGGTTGTAAAAAAGCAGCGTTGCGCGCGCGGCGCGATACGTCAGCGGTTCACGAGCCGGGCCGGATACGCGAGCGCGAGTGCGCAGCCGACCAGCATGCACGCGGCGAAACCATACAGACCCGCGCTTTGCGAATGGAACGTATCGCGCAGCCAGCCGATGAAATAGGTGCTGCCGAACCCGCCGAGGTTCGCGATCGAGCATGCGAACGCGATGCCGCCGGCGGCGGCCGAGCCCTTCAGGAACGTCGATGGCAGCGCCCACACGACCGGCATCGCGGCGGCCGCGCCGGCGTTGATCAGCGAGAACAGCAGCACCGTGCCGAGCGTGCCGTGCGACGACGAAGCCGCGATCGCCAGCGCGACGGCCGACACCATGAACGGCACGACGATATGCCAGCGGCGTTCGCGTGCGCGATCGGAGCTGGCGCCGCAGTACAGCGTCGCGAGCACGGCGGCGGCGTTCGGAATCACCATCAGCCAGCCGATGTGATATGCGTCCTTCACGCCGGTGTCGCGCAGGATCGTCGGCAGCCAGAAGCTCACCGCATACAGGCCGAGCAGCACGCACAGGTCGATCAGGCCGAGCGCCCACACCTTCGGATCGGAGAACGCCTTGCCGAGCGCGTGGCTCTTGTTGCCGGACGGATCGGCGTCGAGATTCGCGCGCAGCACCCGCTTCTCGTCGGCGTTCAGCCAGCGCGTGGATTCGATGCCGTTCGGCAGCCAGCGCAGCACCGCGAAGCCGAGCAGCACCGACGGCAGCGCTTCGAGCAGGAACAGCCACTGCCAGCCGCCGAGCCCGTGCGCGCCTTCGAACGCACGCATGATCCAGCCGGAAATCGGGCTGCCGATCATGCTCGACAGCGGCAGGCCCACCATGAACAGCGCGACGATCCGTGCGCGACGTGCATCGGGATACCACTGCGTCAGGTACAGCAGCACGCCCGGCAGGAAACCGGCTTCGGCGGCGCCGAGCAGGAAGCGCACGACGTAGAACTGCACCGGCGTGTGCACGAACATCGTCGCGCCCGACAGCAGGCCCCACGTGATCATGATCCGCGCGATCCACAGCTTCGCGCCGACGCGTTGCAGCACCAGATTGCTTGGGACTTCGAACAGGATGTAGCCGGCGAAGAACAGCCCGGCGCCGAGGCCGTACACCGTGTCGCTGAACTTCAGCGCATCGAGCATCTGGAGCTTCGCGAGACCGATGTTGATGCGGTCGAGATAGGCCGCGAAGTAACACAGGCAGAAGAGGGTGATGAGGCGCAGCGTGACCTTGCGATAGAGAGGGCCGTGGGGCGCGTCGTCGGGGGAAACGGCGGCGCTCGGGTGTGCGGTAGACATGGGACTGCCCCTGTTCGAGTGTGACGGATGAATGGGTGGCTCGATCGTCGCGAGCGGGACGTTCCGCTGCGCACTGGAGTCTGTATATCACGTCAAATACGTAGCGTACACACTAGAAAATACCGAAGCGCACAGGCACGTATGCGGTCATCTTAAGGCAAGCGTTTGCATGACAAAAGTCCGTGTTATCAAAGGGGTTTTGGATGATATGGAGTGTGCGCTGAAAAGATGGGCGCACAGGCGATGGCATGCACGAATTTCGTGCGTATGCACTCAAAATTGAAGTGTGTGCGCGAAAGCCGTCGGCAGCGCACGCATGCGCGGGCGGTAGCCGCCGCGACGGTGTGCGGCTGGCCGGCACGCCGCCGTGACGGGCTGGCGATCCGCCATGGATCGGACGAGCCTCACGCGCCGCTTGCATGCGATTCCGCGAACCCTGATGCACCGCAATGACGCGAGCGGCCAGCCGCCGGCCACGCCGATTTGAGGGTGTACACTGCTTGTCTTTCATTTGCATGCAGGCAAGGGCTTGCACTCTCATGGCGTCTTCCAAGGATTCGTACGATTTTCACGACCAGGTCGGGCATCTGCTGCGCCGCGCGTATCAGCGGCACGTTTCGATTTTCCAGGAAGCGATTCCCGATTCGGATCTCACGGCCGCGCAGTTCGTGACGCTGTGCGCGGTCAAGGAGCGGCAGGCGTGTTCGCTGAACGACATCGTCAAGGCGACCGCGATCGATCAGGCGACGATTCGCGGCGTCGTCGAGCGTCTGAAGACGCGCGCGCTGATCGAGGTGTTGCCCGACCCGAACGACGGCCGCAAGCTGATCGTGCGCGCGACCGCGGCCGGCCTCGCGCTGATCGACCGCACGGTGCCGTTCGCGCGGCAGGTGACCGAGCGCACGTACGGCGCGCTCAATCCCGGCGAACGGGTCGCACTGCAGTTCCTGCTGCGCAAGATGATGGAAGAAGACGGCGATGCCTGACGGGTGGCGCGCGGCCCAGACCCATCTACGTCGTGACGGGCGCTGCCGCGTCGGCGCGCATCAGCCGGCCGGCCTCGTGTAGCCGGGCGCGCACGGTTTCCGGCGTAAAGGGCGGCGCGTAGAACCGTACGCCGGTGGCATCGAACAGCGCATTCGCAACTGCGGCCGGGCCTGGCACCGATGCCGATTCGCCCGCCCCGAGCGGCGGTTCGCCTTGCCTCGGCATCAATACGACGTCGACGTCCGGCACTTCCGCGAACGTCAGGATCGGGTAACTCGCCCATTCGCGCGACGCGACCTTGCCGTCCGCGAACCGCACGCGCTCCTTCAGCGTGCGGCTCAATACCTGGATCACGTTGCCGTGGATCTGGTGGCGCACGCCATCCGGGTTGATCATCGTGCCCGTGTCCTGTCCGACCGTCACGCGCTCGATGCGGACCTCGCCCGACACGCGATCGACGCTCAGGTCGACGATCCAGGCCGACCACGCCGCGCCGAAACCGGGGAAGCGGCTGTGCACGTAGCGCGCATACGCGATCCCGCGGCCGCGCACGAGCCGTGCTTCGTCGCGTTCGTCGGGCGGGCGCGGCACGCGTGGCGTCCACCCTGCGCGCTCGGCCACCGCCTGCAGCAATTCGATCGCACGCGTGTCCTGCAGATGGCGAATGCGGAACGCGAGCGGATCGACGCCGGTCAGCGCCGCGCATTCGTCGACGAACGCATCGTGCGCGAACGAGTTCGGCAACGCCGACACGCCGCGCAGCCACGACGCCCGCACGAGCGGCGCGAGATCCTCGCAGACGAAGCGACGATGCGGGCTGGCATACGGCGACACGGCCGTGCGGTCGCCCATTTCGAACACGCGCGGCGCGGGCGCGATCGCGCCGGTCAGCAGCGCCGCGAGCAGCGGCGCGTCGTTCGACGGATAGCGCGTCGTGAAGTCGTAGCCGAGCAGGCGGCCGTCGCGCGTGACGGTGCCCGTCACCTGCATCGACTGGCCCGCGCCTTTCGGTTCCCACAGATGTTCGTCCGCGCGCGACAACTGCACTCGCACCGGGCGGCCGACCGCGCGCGACAGCAGCAGCGCATCGCCGCACACGTCGTCCGCACCGTTGCGGCCGTAGCAGCCGGCCGCTTCCATCCGCACGACGTCGATATCGGCCTCATCGCGCGCGACGAGCGTCGCGAGGTCGTAGCGCAGCGACACGGGGTTCTGCGTGCCGGACCACACGGTGATCCGCCCGTCACCGGGCGCGCGGTAGTCGGCGAGCGCGCACGACGGACCGATCGAGCCGTGCATCTGGAACGGCCATGCATAGGTGCGCGATACCGTGAGCGTGTCCGGTTCCGTTCGCGCGGCGTCGACATCGCCTTCGTCGAGCAGCACGCGGCGGGTGGCCGGCGCGGCGGCGATCGCGGCGGCCGGCGCGTCGAGCGGCGGCAGCGCGGGAAGCGGCCGCCACGTCACGCGCAACTGGCGCGCGGCGCGGATCGCGTGCTCCTCGCGCTCGGCGACCACCCCGACGAAATCGCCGAGCGCGACGACGGCCACGAGCCCCGGCACGTCGGCTACCGATGCGCGATCGACGTCCACCAGCGACGTGCCGACGAACGGGCCGCTGTCGTGGCCCGCATACGGCGGCCGGACGACGCGGCCGTGCAGCATGCCCGGCACGCGCATGTCGTGCACGAACGTGAGCTGGCCGGTCGCCTTCGCGGGCAGGTCGACGCGCGGCGACGCGCGGCCGACGATCCGGTAGTGCGCGGGGTCTTTCGTGCGGGTGTTCAGGTCGAGCGTCAGCGCGATCCGCCGTGCGGCGACGAGCGCGGCGAACGTGACCGCCTGTCCATCGGCTGAAATCGATCCATCGTCGATGTTCAGCCGCTCGACATCGACGCCGAACCGCTCGGCGGCGAGCGCCAGCAGCGCGTGACGGGCCTGCGCGGCCGCGCAGCGCAGCGGCGTCGCGGAAATCTGGATCGTCGCGCTGGCGATGGTCGGCCCCTGGTTCGGCGTCGCGGCCGTGTCGCCGAGCACCATTGTCACGCGCGCGGCCGGCACGTCGAGTTCCTCGGCGACGATCTGCGCGAGCGACGTGCGAATGCCGGTGCCGAGATCGACGTGTCCGTTGAACGCGAGGATGCGGCCGTCGTCGAGAATCGCGACGAACACTTCGGGCAGCGTGGGCACGTACGACGACAGGCTGCCCGGCTGGCCGGGCGCCGGCTTCACGGGCGGGGCCGGTGACCGGATCACGGTCAGGCAGCCGGTGTGCGCGAGCAGTTCGGAGCGGTTCACGGGGGAGAGATCCTGTCGAGGAAGGCGCGGCCGGTGCCCGGCCACGACGAAGGCGGCGTGCGGGCAGCGCGCGGCGCACGCGAGACGGCGGCAAGCCGCGGCGCGGCGGCGCATGCGGTCAATCTAGGTCGCCAAAACCGCAGCGTCAATGGCGCGCGGGTGCGGGCGTAGCCACCGCTCACGCCGCCCGAACCGCCCGAACCGCCGGAGCCACCCGCGCGCCGTGGCAGTTCAGCGTGCCTGCACGGCATCGATTGCCGCGATCGCATCGTCGAGCGGCATCACGGCCGCATATTTCTGCTGCATGTCGAACAGGTTCGCGTCGTGCGGCGCGATCGCGCGATCGCCGACGCAATCGGCGAGCACGAGCGGGCGAAACCCGTGCGACATCGCGTCGACGACGCTCGCGCGCACGCAGCCGCTCGTCACGGCGCCCGCGACGAGCAGCGTCTGCACCGCGCGCTGCGCGAGCCACGGCGCGAGCTGCGTGCCGAAGAACGCGGACGGCACGGTCTTGCGCACGACGAGTTCGCCCGGCGCCGGCGTGAGCTCGGGCACGATCGCGCTGTTCGGATGATGCTCGGTCAGCGTCGCCATGCCGGGCACCTTCAGCGAAAACACGTTGTCGTCGCTGCCGTCGTCCGCATACACGATGCGGCTGTGCGCGACCGGCCAGCCGCGTTCGCGGGCGAGCGCGAGCGCCTTCGTCGTGCGCGCGATCGCCGGCGCGATGTTGCCGCCGCCGAACGTCGCGGGATCGGCGAAGCCGACCACGAAATCGACGATCAGCAGTCCAATGTTGCCGTGCGGCGGAAGCGGCGTGCCGAAACCCTGCTGGCGATACACGTTCGCTTCGGCGTGACGGGAAAGATCGTTCATGGTGTCGGGGGCTCGTCGGTCAGGCGGGTTGATCGGTCACGCGGCCTTCGCGCACGACGGTCTCGCCGTCGAGCTCGACCGTGCAGCGGCGCAGCGGGATGTCGATATGACAGGTGGTCGTGCGGCTGCCGCCGCCTTCGTTGTTCGGGCCTAGCGAGAACAGGAAGTTGCCCTCGAACGCGCGCGCGTCCATTCCGATCGTCGCCTCGCGGTCGTACAGCCCGAGCGTCGACCAGCGCGCGCGCGGCTGCAGCCCCCAGCCGATATGCGAGATCGCATAGCCTTCGGGGTCGGCGAACGTTTCCATGTAGTCGCGCAGCAGGTCGGCGTCGACGCCGCCTTCGATACGCGTCGCATAGCCGCCTTCGACGGTCAGCGCGATCGGCTCGCGCACGTAGTGCTTCTGCGGCAGCAGAATGTCGCCGCGGTCGATCACGATCGTGCCGCGCGCGGTGCGATCGTTCGGATAGGTCAGCGCGAAGCCGCTCGGCCAGTGGTCCCAGCGGCCCGGTGCGTCGACGAAGCCGTATTCGGCGGTCGGCGGAAACTCACCGAGCGGGCACACGAGCGCGGTGCCGGCCGCCGAACTCACGCGCATCTCGCGGGCCGCGGCGATTTTCTTCGCCGCGGCGAGCACGCGCGTGCGGTCGGCCAGGGTCGGCACCATTCGTACCAGCACTTCGGGCGGTTCGACCGCGAGCAGGATCTTCGTGCCGGACTTCAGGATGTCGTGCTGTTCGGGCGAGAACAGCAGCGTCATCAGGTCGAGCACGAGGTCGCTCTCGCGCAGCGCGGCGATCGCGGCCTTGTTGCCGGTCAGCGGCGTCGTGCCGAGGTAGGCGAGCGGGTCGCGGCTGAACGCCTTGTCGCCGTTGACGGGCGGCAGGTCGAGCCGGTTGACGATCGCACCCAGCGATTGCGTCGCGATCAGCGCGCACGACAGCGTCTGCGGATGGGTGGCCGCGCTCGTCAGGATCGTGACGGTCTGGCCCGGCTCGAGGCGCGACAGCGTGAGGACCTGCTTCCACGCGTCGATCAGTTGGGTATCGCTGACTGGCATCGTCGGCTCCGGTAAAGGCGTGAAGGAAAGGGCGGGCGCCGCGCTCAGGCCGCGAGCGGCGCGCCGAGGAAGTCGCCGAACGCCGCGTAGAAACCCGCCGCGTTGTCCCACGGGATCATGTGGCCGGCGTCGGGCACGCGCACGTGCTGCATCGTCGGCGTCGCGCGCTGCAGCTCGGCGACGTCGTCGTCGCGCACCACGTCGCCGCGCTCGGCCGTGATCAGCAGCGACGGCACGGCCAGTTGCGCGGCATCCGCGTGGAAATCGTCGGTGTGGAAGCCTTCGTACGATGCGCGCACCGCGCGTTCGTCGCAGGTATGCAGCCATTCGGCGCGCAACTGCAGCTCGGCATCGGTCCAGGTCGGGCAGAACGCGCGCATGCCTTCGGCATCGGTGCCGGCGCGCGCGAGCGCCATCGAGTCGATGTACCACGGCAGCTTGCCCGGATAGTCGCGGCGGTTCGGGCCCGACACGGGCGGATCGACCAGCACGACCGACGCGAGCCCGCGGATGCCGCGACGGGCCGCGCGCGCGGCGATGCGCGCGCCCATCGAATGGCCGACGAGGCTCGTGCGCGGCAAATCGAGCGCGGCGACGAGCGCCGCGACGTCGTCTGCCTGCGCATCGAGGCCGTAGTCGAGCGACGGCGACGCGTCCGACAGCCCGCGGCCGCGCACGTCGAGCACGTAGGTGTCGAACGCCGCGCCGAATACTTCGCCGACGAAGCCCCACGTGATCGCGGGGCTCGTGATGCCGGGAATCAGCACGATCGCCGGGCGCGCCGCGCGTGCGCCGGTCGCGCCGCCGTAGCGCAGATAGTGCTGGCGGATGCCGTTGGCGCGGACGTTCGCGCCGTACAGGAAAGTCGAGGACATGGGATGGCTCCGAAGTAGCGGTGGCGCTCAGTACGCGCCGGACAGCAGCGCGCCGGCGCCCGGCACGACCGGTTCGAGATCGAGCTCGCGCAGCATCGCGTAGGTGGTCGCGATCGCCGCGGTGATCACCGGCTTGCCCGTCATCGCCTCGACCTTCGCGACGGCCGGCAGCGACGGCATCTGCACGCATGCGGACAGCACGATCGCATCGGCGTCCTGGTACGGCAGCGTCTTCACGATGTCGGGCAGGCGCGCCGGATCGTGGCGGCCCACGTCGAGGTTGTCGGGGATCTCCAGCGCGCGGTACGCGAGCACGTCGAAGCCTTCGTTGCGGATGTAGTCGACCACCAGCTCGGTGAGCGGCAGCATGTACGGCGCGACGACGACGATGCGCTTCGCGCCGATCACCTTCAGCGCGTCGACGAGCGCACCCGCGCTCGTCAGCACCGGCGCCTGCGCACCGTTGTCGGCCGTGTGCTTCGTGAGGCGCGCCTGCGACACGCGGTGATAACCGTGACCCATCGCCATGATCGCGACGAGGCACGCGTAGCCGAGCACGTCGACGCGTGCATCGCTCAGTTCCACCGCGCAGCGGTCGGATTCGGCGTCCATCGCCGCGAGTTCTTCCTTGACGACCTTCTTCATCCGCATCCGGCTCGAGTGATACGTGAAGCGCTCGGGCCGGATCGCTTCGCGCAGCCGCAGCATCGCCGGGATCTCGGTCTCCATCGTCGTGTTGGAACTCGGCACGATCTGGCCGATGCGGTAGGTCTTGCTCATGACGGGAGGCTCCGTGTCGGTAAGGAGGGGGCGGCACGCTGGCGCGGGATCGCCGGATGTTGGGCAAAGTCTAGTGTGTACATTTGAAAATGGCAATGGATCAAAATTACGTCTGCCATGGGTAGATTGTTTGTGTGTATGGATTTCGGGAGATTTATTGGTGCTTTCCCGGAGACGTCGGCATCGATCAATAATCTGCTTGTCCTGAATAAATTGAGTGTGTACGCTAAATAAACGCCATTCAATCCGCCCGCCCTGGCGCCGCGTTCGGCAATGGGCCCACGATCAGGAGATCCGCATGAGCAAACCCCGTATCGCAATCATCGGCGCCGGTCTCGGCGGCACGGCCGCTGCCGCGCTGCTGCAGCGCGGCGGTTACGACGTCGCGCTGTACGAGCAGGCGCCCGCGTTCTCGCGTCTCGGCGCGGGCATCCATCTCGGCCCGAACGTGATGAAGATCATGCGGCGCATCGGCTGCGAGGACGCGCTGGAAACGATGGGTTCGCATCCGGATTTCTGGTACAGCCGCGACTGGCGCACGGCCGACGTGCTGTCGCGGATTCCGCTCGGCGACTACGCGCGCAAGGCCTACGGCGCGAGCTACCTGACCGTGCATCGCGGCGATTTCCATGCGCTGATGACGCAGGCGGTGACGCCCGGCACGATCCGCTTCGGCAAGAAGCTCGCGGCGGTGGAGGACACGGGCAGCGATGTGCGCCTCACATTTACCGACGGCAGCATCGAGACGGCCGACATCGCGATCGGCGCGGACGGCGTGAATTCGCGGCTGCGCGAGCACCTGCTCGGTGCGGAACCGCCGCGCTACACCGGTTATGTCGCGCACCGCGCGGTGTTCCCGGCCGCGCTGCTCGGCAACAAGCCGTACGACATGTGCGTGAAGTGGTGGTCGGAGGATCGCCACATGATGGTCTACTACGTGACCGAGAAGCGCGACGAGTACTACTACGTGACGGGCGTGCCGCAGGCCGAATGGCCCGAGGGCGTGTCGATGGTCGACAGCAGCCGCGACGAGATGCGCGAAGCGTTCGCCGGTTTCCACGCTGACATCCAGCATCTGATCGACGTGTCGCCGTCGATCACCAAATGGCCGCTGCTCGAACGCGATCCGCTGCCGTTGTGGAGCCGCGGCCGGCTCGTGCTACTCGGCGACGCGTGCCATCCGATGAAGCCGCACATGGCGCAGGGCGCCGCGATGGCGATCGAGGATGCCGCGATGCTCGCGCGCTGTCTCGACGAAGTCGGCGTAGGCGATTACGCGGGCGCGTTCGCGCTGTACGAGGCGAACCGCGCGGCACGCGCGTCGAAGGTGCAGCTCGTGTCGCACAACAACACGTGGCTGCGCACCAACGAGGACCCGTCGTGGGTATTCGGTTACGACGTGTTCGACGTGCCGCTCGAAGCGCCGTCGCGCAGCAGTGTGGCGGCCGTGGCCTGACGCGCGGCGCCCGCGCCGGCCGGCGCTTTGCATCCGCTTTGCAGCCGCTGCGCCGGCGCGGGAATCGATGCGCGGCAACGCGCATTTCGGCGTGTTATATGTCAGGCGCGCCGGCAGGCGCCAGCCGGCGGCCCGTGCCCGCGCCGGCCGACGCCGGCCCGCCCGCCGTATTCCGGATCCCTTCATGTCCCATCCCGCTTCTCCGTCGCGGCCGCTGGCGTTTCGCGTGAACGGCACGCCGCACACCTTCGCCGACGCCGCGCCCGACGCGCCGCTGCTGCTGGTCCTGCGCAACGACTGCGCGCTCAACGGCCCGAAGTACGGCTGCGGGCTCGGGCAGTGCGGCGCGTGCACGGTGCTCGTCGACGGGCAGGCCACGCGTTCGTGCGTCGTGCCGGCCGCCGCCGCGCACGGGCGCGACGTCACGACGCTGGAAGGGCTCGGGTCGTGCGACGCGCCGCATGCGATCCAGCGCGCGTTCATCGACGAGCAGGCCGCGCAATGCGGTTACTGCCTGAACGGCATGATCATGAGCACGAAGGCGCTGCTCGACCGCCACCCCGCGCCCGACGATGCGGCGATCCGGGACGCGTTGCGTTTCAACCTGTGCCGTTGCGGCACGCATCTGGAGATCATCCGCGCGGTGCATCGCGCCGCACGCTATCTGCGAGGCGGCGATGAAGCCTGACGCAGGTCCGCCGATGGCGCCGGCGTGTGTGGCGGAACCCGCGCCGCACGATGACGCGGCCGCCGCCGCCGCGCCGCCGCACCGCGCACGCTACGCCTGGCCGATCGGCGATGCGCGCACGCCTGCATCGTTCGATATCGAAACGCGGACCGCGCCCGACGGCAGGATGACCACGTGGCGCTATCGCGCGCAGGCGGTCGGCTCAGCCACGAACGATGCTCGCGGAGCCGCGGCACGCGCTGATTCCGGCGCCGCATCGCCGTTCGTCTACCGGCACGCGCAGACGTCGATCGAGCTGGCCGATGCCGATGGCGCGATTCCCGGTCACGCGCACGTCTTTGCCCGCGAATCCTTCGTCGACGAACTCGCGGGAGCGTTGCGGCGCGACCCGGTCGCGTTGCGGTTGCAACATCTGGATGCCGCGCGGGACGCAGGGCCGCGCGAAACGATCCGGATGGTCACCGAACGCGCCGCCTGGGGCGTGCCGGTTGCGTCGCGGGCGAACGCGGCGTCGCGTGTCAGCGGTCGCGGCTTCGCCTTCGATGGCGAGCCGGTCGATGCGCGCGCAGTCGCATCCGCATCCGGCGACGATGCCGACCGTCACGGCGATCCGCACTGGTCCGCGTGGGTCGTGGATCTCGAGGTCGACCGTGCGACCGGCGACGTCTCGGTGCGGCGCGTCGTGGCCGGGCAAGGCAGCGGCGAGCCGGGCGACGCGTCGCTGGCCGGCCTGCCCGCATGGCAGATCGAGGCCGCGATTTCCCGCGTAATGGGCGCACGGTTGTCCGCGCGGCCCGCGCACGACGAGACCGATGCCGATGCGCGGCCCGACGCGATCGCACACGAGCTGGTTGCCTTCGACGCCGCCGCGCATCGCGCGCATGGCGACCTGTCCGGATACGATGCGCGGCGAGTCGAGCAGGCGGCCGCGCCGGCCGCGGCTGCCATCGCCAACGCGCTGTACGACGCGACGGGCGTGCGTTTTCGCGCGCCGCCGTTCGATGCGGCGCACATTCGCGCCGCGCTCGCGCAACCGGTGCCGGCCGATGCCACCGACAGGCCGCACGCGGCCCCGCGCCGCGCATCGCGCTGGCGCCGCTGGCTGGCCGGCGGCGGCGCGGGCGGCGTGGTCGGCGGGCTGATCGGGCTGGCGTGCGCGATCCTGCCGGGCCCGGCGCCGATCGCACCGCTCGGGCCTGTTGCGCCCGGTGGCGCGGACGGCGCGATGTGGAGCGCGGCCATGCTCGAACGCGGCCGCCTCGTCGCGCTCGCCGGCGATTGCGCGGTGTGCCACACGGCGCCCGGCGGCGCGACCAATGCGGGCGGGCTCGCGCTCGATACGCCGTTCGGCACGATCTACACGACGAACCTCACGCCCGATCCGGAAACCGGCATCGGCAACTGGTCGTATCCGGCGTTCGCCCGTGCGATGCGCGAAGGCATCTCGCGCGACGGCTCACACCTGTACCCGGCGTTCCCGTACACCGCATTCGCGAAGCTGAGCGAGCCCGACCTGCTCGCGCTCTATGCGTACCTGATGTCGCAGCCGCCGGTGAAGCACGTGCCGCCGCGGACGAATCTGCCGTTTCCGCTCGATCAGCGGCGTCTGGTGGCCGGCTGGAACTGGCTGTTTCACGACGCGCGGCCGTTTGCGCCGGACCCGGCGCGCTCGGCGATGTGGAATCGCGGCAAGTATCTGGTCGACGGCGCCGGGCACTGTGGCGCCTGCCACACGCCGCGCAACGCGCTCGGTGCGGAGAAGGGCGGCCTCGCGTACCTGTCGGGCGGCGAAGCGGAAGGCTGGGTCGCGCCGCCGCTCGTCGCGTCGCCGGCTTCGCCCGTGCCGTGGACCGAAGGCGCGCTGTTCGACTATCTGCGTACCGGGTTCTCGGCACAGCACGGCGTCGCGGCCGGGCCGATGGCGCCGGTCGTCGCGGGGCTCGCGGCGCTGCCCGAATCCGACGTGCGGGCGATCGCGCATTATCTGGCGTCGCTGTCGCCGCCCGTCGATGCGGCAATCGCCGCGGTTGCGGCCGACCGCCAGGCACGCGGCGCGGAAACCATCGCGACGCTCGGCCTCGAGAACGGCCGCCGCGCGTTCGACGCGGCGTGCGCGGTGTGTCATGCGGAATCGGGCGGCGTCGGACATTTCGGCGTGCGGCCGCTGATGGGACTCAACACGAGCGTGAGCCAGTCGACGCCGGACAATCTGCTGCGCGTGCTGCACCACGGGATCGACCAGCCGGCCACCGACCGGCTCGGCTACATGCCGGGCTTCGGCGATGCCTTCGACGATCGGCAGATGGCCGAGCTTGCCGCCTACATTCGCGCACGCTACGCACCGGGGCAGCCGGCGTGGCGCAACCTCGCGGAAGCATCCGCGCGAATCCGTCAGGCGGGTGCACATTGACCGTCGCGCCGGCGTGAGCGGCCGCGCCGGCGGGCATGCCGGGCGAAATGACCTGACGGATGAAAACGATGGCCGGCGACGGCTGTAATTCTTGCCAGATTCGGCCATCGTTTAACCATTCGAAACAATGTGTTCACCGAAAGGGGCATGATCTCCGGCGATCGAGCAGGCATACTGTCGCCTATGTTGCTCAATGCACGTCGACTGACGTGCGCCTGCCCTCCATGTCCATTCCAGTCTCTTTTCGAACCCTGCGATGGTTGACCATTGCGGCTGCTGCATGCTTGCTCGCCGCGTGTTCGACTGCTTCCGACGTGACCGCGACGTCGAACCCGAACGTGTACACCGTGACGACGCGCACGGTCGGCGTGTCGACGACGTGGGCCGACGCCCACGAGAAGGCCGTCAACGAAGCCACCAATTACTGCACGCAGCGCGGGATGCGCGCCAGCGTGAAGCAGGAATCGCTGACCGGCGGCCGCCGCGTCGACGCACGCTCCGAACTCGCGTTCGAGTGTCATCCGACCTTCGAGACGGCGTCGAACCCGCGCGGTTGACCGACCGGCGGCATGATGACGCCGCCCGCGTTTTTCTTCCCCCGCCTGCAAACCGACCCGCGATGCCGTTCCGGCCCATCGCGGGTCGACGCACGTCCGGCGTCGGCCGGGCGAATCAGGCCGGCTGCGCCTCGTACAGCTTCACGCACGCGGAGAAGTCGAGCGTGCCGAGCCCCTGCTGGCTCATCGACTGATACAACTGCTGCGCGAGCGCGCCCATCCAGACCGGCTGATGCGCGCTGCGTGCGGCTTCGGTCGCGAGACCGAGATCCTTCAGCATCAGGTTCGCCGCGAAGCCGCCCGCATAGCCGCGCGCGGCCGGCGCGGTGTCGCTCACGCCCGGATACGGGTTGTACGTGTCCGAACTCCAGCAGCGGCCGGTCGACGTGTTGATGATGCCGGCCAGCACGGTTGGATCGATGCCGAGCGCGGCGCCGAGCGCCATCGCTTCCGATACGCCCATCATCGAGATGCCGAGCAGCAGGTTGTTGCAGATCTTCGCGATCTGCCCGGTGCCGGTGCCGCCGCAGTGCACGACGTTCTTGCCCATGTCGAGCAGCACCGGGCGGATGCGCTCGAACAGCGCGCCATCGGCGCCGACCATGAAGGTCAGCGTGCCGGCCTGCGCGCCGCCGGTGCCACCCGACACGGGCGCGTCGGCGAGCGGGAAGTCGCGCTGCGCGGCGGCGTCGGCCACCGCGCGCACGGTGCCCGGATCGATCGTGCTGCAGTCGATCAGCGTCGCGCCGCCGCGTGCGCCGGCCAGCACGCCGTCGTCGCCGAGGTAGACGGCGCGCACGTGCTGCGCGGCCGGCAGCATCGTGATGATCAACGAGCCGCGCGCGGCGGCGTCACGCGGCGACGTCGCCGCCGCCGCGCCGGCGCGCACCGCGGCGTCGACCGCATGCGCGTCGAGGTCGAACACCGTCAGCGCGTGGCCGGCCTTGAGCAGGTTGGCGGCCATCGGGCCACCCATGTTGCCGAGTCCGATGAAGGCGATTTCCATGTGCGGGCCCTCGCTCAACGCAGCGCGATCGTCGTGTTCACGCCGCCGGCCGTCGCGTCGTCGTCGAACCAGCGCGCGGTGACCGTCTTGGTCTGCGTGTAGAACTGCACGACCTGCTTGCCGTACGGGCCGAGATCGCCGAGCTTCGAGCCGCGCGAACCGGTGAAGCTGAAGTAGGGCACCGGCACCGGGATCGGGATGTTGATGCCGACCTGGCCGACGTCGATCTCGCTCTGGAACTTGCGCGCCGCCGCGCCGCTCTGCGTGAACAGGCCCACGCCGTTGCCCATCGGGTTGCGGTTGACGAGCGCGATCGCGTCGTCGAGCGTGTCGGCTTCCATCACGACCACCACCGGCCCGAAAATTTCTTCCGTGTAGATCGACATGTCGGCCGTCACGCCCGAGAAGATCGTCGGGCCGACGAAGTTGCCGTGCTCGTAGCCGGGCACCTTCACGTCGCGGCCGTCGAGCAGCAGTGTCGCGCCTTCCTTCACGCCGGCGTCGATCAGCGACAGGATGCGTGCCTTCGCCGCCTTCGACACGACCGGGCCGACGTCGGTGCCGGCTTCGGCGCCCGCGTTCACCTTCAGCGCTTTCGCCTTGTCGACGAGATCGGGCAGCCAGTCGCGCGCCTTGCCGACCAGCACGACGACGGAGGTCGCCATGCAGCGCTGGCCGGCCGCGCCGAAGCCCGCGCCGACCAGCGCGTTGATCGACTGCTCGCGGTGCGCATCGGGCAGCACGACCGCGTGGTTCTTCGCGCCCATCATCGACTGCACGCGCTTGCCGTGCTGGCTGCCGAGGTTGTACACGTGCGTGCCGACGCGCGTCGAGCCGACGAACGAGATCGCCTTGATGTCCGGGTGCGTGCACAGGCGGTCGACCACCGTCTTGCCGCCGTGCACGACGTTCAGCACGCCTGGCGGCACACCGGCCTCGAGCGCGAGCTCGACGAGCTGCATCGTCGACAGCGGGTCCTGCTCGGACGGCTTCAGCACGAACGTGTTGCCGCACACGATCGCCATCGGGAACATCCACAGCGGAATCATCCCGGGGAAATTGAACGGCGTGATGCCGGCGCACACGCCGATCGGCTGGCGCAGCGTGTAGGTATCGACGCCGCCCGCGACGTTCTCCGCGAATTCGCCTTGCTGCAGCGTGCCGATCGAGCACGCGTGCTCGACCACTTCGAGGCCGCGGAAGATGTCGCCCTGCGCGTCCGGCAGCGTCTTGCCTTGCTCGGCCGTCAGCGTGTGCGCGATCCGTTCGAGATTGCGGCGCACGAGATCCTGGAACTTCAGCATGATGCGCAGCCGCGCGCCGATCGGCGTCGTCTTCCAGGTCTGGAATGCGCGCTGCGCGGACGCGATCGCGGCATCGACCTCGTCGAGCGTCGCATACGGCACGCGGCCGATAACTTCCTGCGTCGCGGGGTTGACGATGTCGCCCCACTCGGTGCTGTGCGATTCGACGAACGTGCCGTCGATCAGCAGCTTGGCGGTGGGCAGGGCGAGGGTGGTCTGGGGAACTGCGGCGTTCATGGAACTCTCCGGGGAAACGATGTGCGATGACGAAAGGGGCCCTGCGTCCGCCACGCGCGCAGGCGCGGCGGGCGACAGGACGAACTGAAGAGCGAATGCCGGCCGGCGTGCTCAGGCGCGCGCCGGGCGCATCAATGCGGTACACACGAGGGCGAACACGCCGAAGCCGACGAGGTACGCGATCACGTAGTGCGGCTGGCCGCCGCCGGCCTTGAGCAGCGACGTCGCGATCATCGGCGCGAAACCGCCGCCGATCACGCCGGCCAGCTGCACCGACAGCGAGATGCCGCTGTAGCGGATTTCCGCCGGGAACTGCTGCGCGAACAGCAGCGATTCCGGCGCATAGAGGATCGGGAACACGACGCCGAGGCCGAGCACGATCGCCCACCATGCGGTCGAAGTCTGCTGCGTGCCGAGCATCATGAAGAACGGTGCGGCGAACGCGCACATCAGCACGAGGCCGATCGCGAACATCCGGCGCTGCCCGATGCGGTCGCTCAGATGCCCGCACAGCGGCATCGTGACGAGCGACAGCGCCGCGCCGGCCGTGATCGCGTGCAGCATCTCGGCCTTCGGCAGGTGCAGCTGCTGCGTCGCGTAAGCGAGCGCGAACGTGACGACCATGTAGAACCAGGTGTTCTCGGCGGCGCGTGCGCCGACGATCGTCAGCACCTCGCGCGGATGGCGGCGCAGCGCGGCCGTCACCGGCGATTTCTCGGCCTTGCCCTGGCGCTGTATCTTCTCGAAGTCGGGCGATTCCGGCACCTTCGCGCGGATGAACCAGCCGAGGCCGACGAGCGCGATGCTCGCGAGGAACGGCACGCGCCAGCCCCACGACAGCATGTCGGCTTCCGGCAGCGCGGCCACCGCGGCCATCGCCACCGACGACAGGATCAGGCCGAGCCCGACGCCCGTCTGCGGCAGGCTGCCGAACAGCCCCTTGCGGCCCTTCGGCGCGTGCTCGACGGCCATCAGCACCGCGCCGCCCCATTCGCCGCCCACCGCCATGCCCTGCAGGAAGCGCATCGCGATCAGGAGCGCGGCGGCCCAGTAGCCGATGCTGTCGTACGACGGGATCAGCCCGATGATCATGCTCGGCACGCCCATCAGCAGCAGCGTGATCATCAGCATCGACTTGCGGCCGATGCGGTCGCCGAAGTGGCCGAACACGATGCCGCCCATCGGCCGCCCGATGAAGCCGACCGCGAACGTGCCGAACGCGGCGAGCGTGCCGACGACCGGGTCCAGCGACGGGAAGAAGATGCGGTTGAACACGAGCGCGGCGGCCGTGCCGTACAGGAAGAAGTCGTACCACTCGATCGTGGTGCCGGCCATGCTGGCCCAGCCGGCCAGCAGGTAGTGCTTCGCGGTGCGCTCGGGCGCCGGCGTCGCGATGGTCGCATGCTCATCGAGGGTGGATCGGGTCTGCATGGTGTCTCCGGTTTTATTGCCCGCGGCTCATGGTCCGCAGGTCACGGTCGAGTATAGTTATGCGCAGATTCATGATGTACCGATAAAGAAACCGGTTGGATATGCATTTATGCACATCGACGGCCGGCCCGGAGACGCCCGCCTTTTTTCCCTCGCCGATGCGACATGCCACCGAGCCGGTTTCCGGCAACCTGAACTGGGACGACCTGCGCTTTTTCCTCGAAGTCGCGCGCACGCAGCGCGCGAGCGGCGCCGCGAAGCGGCTCGGGGTCGACTACACGACCGTCGCGCGGCGCATCCGCGCGCTCGAGGCCGCGATGGGCACGCTGCTGTTCGACAAGTCGCGCTCGGGCGGCTTCACGCTGACGGCCGAAGGGCAACGGCTCGTCGCGTATGCGGACGCGATGGAGACGACCGTGCAATCCGCGTGCGATCAGGTCGCGAACACCGGCGAGGCGCTGTCGGGCCACGTGCGGATCGGGTCGACCGAAGGGTTCGGCTGCTTTTTCCTCGCCCCGCAGCTCGCGCGGTTCCGCGCCGCGCATCCGCACGTGACGGTCGACCTGCTGCCGGTGCCGCATTTCGTCAACCTGCCCAAGCGCGAGGCCGATCTCGCGATCACGCTCGAACGGCCCGAGCGCGGGCCTTACGTGGTCACGAAGCTGTGCGACTACCAGTTGCGGCTCTATGCGACGCACGACTATCTGGCGACCCACCCGCCGATCACGTGCACCGACGATCTCGCGCGGCACGCGTTCATCAGCTACGTCGACGATCTCGCGTTCAGTAACGAACTGCTGTACCTGGACCGCGCGGTGCCCGGCGCGACGGCGGGCTTGCGCACGACCAGCGTGATCGCGCAGGTTTTCGCGGCGCTGCAGGGTGGCGGCCTGGCGATCCTGCCGTGCTTCATGGCGGCCACGCAGCCGGCGCTGGTGCCCGTGCTGCCGAACGACGTGGTCGTCACGCGGTGTTTCTGGCTGACGTGCCGCGAGGATCTGCGCAAGCTGCGGCGCGTGACCGCGCTGTGGGACTACCTGCGCGCGGCGGCAGACGCGAATCGCGCGTTGCTGTCGGGGGAATCGGCTACGCTGCGCTTCGTCGGCGAGCCGGAGTAGCGGTCGACGGGCGGTGCGCGACGATTGATCTGGATGACAACACGGCCGGCGGCGATTCGACCGGCCAGCGGGGAGAGGGCAGATGGCTTTGACGCATGCGGGCAAGGTTTTCGTGGTGTGCGTGGTGGTATTCGGCGTGGTCGCTTACTGGCTCGCGTCGCGCATGGTGCGCCGCCAGACGGGCGGCAAGCGTGGGGCCGGCGGCGCGGTCGCGTTCTGGTGGCTCGTGTGTTTTTGCCTGGTGTCGCTGTCGTTCCCGTTCGCGTACTGGATCGGCGACGAGCTCTACGCACTGGCGGTGTCGCCGACATACGAAGCGACCGTCGTGTCCTACCAGTCCGAGTGGGACACCTGCGAGCGCCGCGACAGCTCGGGACGAACCTCGTCGTACCGGTGCATCAAGTACACGTCGATCCTGGAAGCCGTGATGCCGGATGGCGAACGTATCACGCTACCGGGCAACATTCGCTCGGGCGCCGTGCCCGACATCGGCGAGAAGGTCGATGTCGTGTTGCCGCAGGGCGCCCATCAGTGGCACGAGCGCAGCCTGCGCAGTATCGGGCTGCTGGCCGGCGGCACGGTGATGGTCGCGATCATCGGGTATTTCGTCTACCTGATCGCGGCGTACGGTGCCGGGAAGAAGATCGACGGCGCGGCCCGCTTCGGCGTGGCGGCGGTGCTGAACGGGCTCGTGCCGCTCGGCGCGCTGCTGATGGAAGTTGCATTCCTCAGCGTGCCGTATCGCTACTGGGCGCAAGGCAATCCGGAACAGTGGCCCGTGTGGGTGCTGGCACTCTGCCTGCTGTTCGCGCTGGCGCTGCTGCCGTTGCTGCTCGTCTACGCGCGAACCGCATGGCGGGCGGTCGTGAAGTAACGGCGGCGCGGCATGCCTGTACCGCGCCTCGCGATCGCGGCGCGGGGGCCGGCCGCGCCGCAGGCCTTCAACGCGGGCAGCCCAGCCGATCCGCCAATTCGTTCAGGTCCCTGACGTCGAAATCCCACGCATCGTCGGCTTGCAGGTCGGTCGTCTGGCCGGGCCCGTGCTCGGTCGGCCGCAGCACGAACGCGGTCGACAGCCCGAGCCGGCGCGCGGCGCCAAGATCGCCGTTGTGCGCGGCCACCAGGCACAGCTCGGCCGGCGCGAGGCCGAGAATCTCGACCGCTTCGGTGTAGACCGCCGGCGACGGCTTGTACGCGCGGGCGACCTCGGCGCCGAGAATCGCGTCCCACGGCAGCCCGCCATGCTTCGCGACGTCGACCATCAGCCGGATATTGCCGTTGGACAGCGGCGCGATGATGTAGCGCTGCTTCAGCCGGTGCAGCCCGGCGACGGCATCCGGCCACGGATCGAGCCGATGCCACGCGAGATTGAGCGCGTCGATGTCGGCCTCCGGCACGTCGACGATCCCGAAGCGGTCGAGCGTGCGCACCAGGTTCTCGCGATGCAGCACGTCGAGCCGCACGTAACGGCGGCGTCCGCTGCGGATTTCTTCCATCGACGGCGAATACTCGGCGCGCCACGCATCGGCGAACGCGAACGGGTCGAGTGTCGGCGCGTGGCGATCCAGGAACGCGGCGGTGCCGCGCGCGACACCGCTTCTCCAGTCGACGATCGTTCCGAAGACATCGAAAACGAGCGCCTTGATTTCGGCAGGGTTCGTCATGGTGATCCAGTGAAGGTCGTTCGATGAGGGTTCACATCGCCGTGCCGCCGGATGGCGCGGCGCCGGTTCGATCGACATTGAATCACGGATACGAAAACGCGGCCGGGGAGGCCGCGATAGGTGGCTCGCGCGCCGGTCACGCCGGCGCCAGCGAGCGGGGGCAGGGCGCGCGGCGCCGGCCGCCGCGCGCGTCCTCGCCAGTCAGCTCTTGTCGTACGAGAACTGGATGCCGGCCGTGCCGCCGGTTTCGATGAACAGGTTGATGAACGCCGGCACGGTGGCGCTGCGCGCCCAGTCGCGCTGCAATTCGCAGAACAGCTGCGCGACGCTGATCATCTGGCCGCCGGCCTGCTCGATGCGGCGCAGCGCCGCTTCGTGCGCGGCGACCGACGTGCCGCCGACCGCATCGACGACCACGTACACCTCGTAGCCGGCCTTCAGCGCATCGAGCGCCGGGAAGGTCAGGCATGCCTCGGTCCACAGCGCGGTCATGATCAGTTTCTTGCGGCCGGTCGCCTCGACGGCCTGGCGGAACTCGACGTCTTCCCACGAGTTGATGCTCGTGCGGTCGTAGGTCGGATAGCCTTCGAGCGCCGCGCGCAGTTGCGGGATCGGCGGCTTGTTCAGCCCGGTCTTCACGTTGACGGTCGAGTGGACGATCGGGAGGTCGTACGCGACCGCCGCCTTCGATGCGCCGACGATGTTGTTGATCAGCAGCTGGCGATCCATCGACGCGATGGAGTTCACCTGGACCGGCTGGTAATCGATGACGATGAACGCGGCGTTCTGCGGGGTGAGCAGGTGGTCGTTCGCGGGGTCGCGAATCGGTTCGCTTGCCATGGTTGCCTCCAGAGAGGGTTCGGGAATGTGAAGGGATACGTCGAAACAGGATGCTATGCGTGCAACAACCGCCGTTCCAGTCCCTTAAAATGCCGTCAGTGTTCTATGAGTGGAACAATCATGGATGACCTGAACGACCTCTACTATTTCGTGAAGGTGGTCGAACACGGCGGATTCACGCAGGCCGGGCGCGCGCTGGACGTGCCGAAATCGACGCTGAGCCGGCGCATCGCGGCGCTGGAAGCGCGGTACGACGTGCGGCTGCTGCAGCGCACGACGCGCCATTTCACGGTCACGGAAACCGGGCGCGAATTCTACGAGCGCTGTCTCGCCGTGCTGGTGGAAGCCGACGCGGCGCGCGAGGTGATCGAGCGCCGGCACGCGGAGCCGCGCGGCATCGTGCGCGTGAGTTGCCCGACCGCCTTGCTGGAATTCCGCGTGAGCGAACTCGTCGCCCGTTTCATGGCGATTCATCCGCAGGTGCACGTGCACCTCGAAGCGACGAATCGCCGCGTCGACCTGCTGAGCGAAGGGTTCGACCTGGCGCTGCGCGTGCGCTTCCCGCCGCTGGAGGACAGCGATCTCGTGATGCGTGTGCTCGCCGACAGCCCGCAGCGGCTGGTGGCCGCGCCGCAGTGGCTGGACGGGCGCACCGCGCCGTCGGACCCGGCGGAGCTGATCGGCGTGCCGAGCCTCGACTGGGGGCCGGCGCGGCATCACGTGTGGCAACTGGTCGGGCCGAACGGCGAGCATGCGCAGTTGCGCCATCACCCGCGCTTCGTGACCGACGACATGCACGCGCTGCGCGATGCGGCGATTCACGGCGTCGGCATCGTGCAATTGCCGTGCATGGTCGTCGAGGACGACCTGCGCGACGGCACGCTGGTCGACGTGCTGCCCGGCTGGGCGCCGAAGGGCGGCGTGGTGCACGCGGTGTTTCCGTCGCGGCGCGGGTTGCTGCCGCGCGTGCGCCTCCTGATCGACTTCCTGGCCGAGCACATCCGGAAGGACTGACGGGCGGCGCCCCGCGCCTTCGTGCGGCGCAGCAGCCCGTCGGCGTACCGGCCGCCGCCTGCATGCCGCGCGGCAACCGCGCGTATCCCCTGATGGAAGCAGCTATGTCGATCGTCGCGGATTGGTGTTAAATACATTTCGGTGCGCCTGGGCTCGGCGCGCAAACGGGGCGCACCGGGGATCGGCGTAAACCCGGGGCGGAACAGGGCACGAAATATCGATAACGAATCGGGCGCATCAGACCCGGTCGGACAGACGGCAGGATTCATATTGAATACCGAACCGCAAAGTTCTCGCTACAGCCTCGGGCTCGCCGCGGAAGTACTCGCATCCGAGCAGAGCGTACTGAGGCTGATCACGCGCAACACGCCGCTGCCGGAACTGTTGGTCGAGGTTTGCCGGCGTGCCGAGGCTTTGCTCGGCGACGGCGCGTCCTGCACGATCCTGCTGCTCGATACGGACGGCGTGCACGTGCGCGTCGGCGCGGCGCCGTCGTTGCCCGCGCAGTACAGCGCGGCGATCGACGGCGCGACGATCGGGCCCGCGGCCGGCTCGTGCGGCACGGCGATGTACGAGCGCCGGATGGTCGCCGTCGAAGACATCGAAACCGATCCATTGTGGGCCGACTACCGCGCCATCGCGTTGCCGCTGGGCTTGCGCGCGTGCTGGTCGGTGCCGTTCCTCGACGAGGCGGGCGCCGTGCTCGGCGCGTTCGCCGTCTATCACCACCGGCCGTGCCGGCCGAGCGACGAGGAAACCGCGCTGTTGCGCGATATCGGCAACAGCGTCGGCCTCGCGGTGCACCAGGACCGGATCGCGCGACAACTCGCGCGCAGCGAGGAACATCACCGGCTCGTCGTCAACAGCCTGAGCGAGGGCATCCTCGTCATATCGCGCGAAGGCGTCGTGATCGCGAGCAATCCGAGCGCGAACCGGATGATGCGCGTGAAGGGCGAACTCGTCGGCCGCCGGCTGTCGACGGTGATCCTGCGCAAGCTGCGCGAGGACGGCACGCCGATCGACCCGCACGACTGGCCGAGCCGGCGCGCGCTCGAGACGGCCACGCCGATGCTCGACTATACGGTCGGCTTCGGTCTCGCGGATGGCGACATCATCTGGGTGCGCGGCAACGCGGTGCCGATCGTGAGGCCGGGCGAGACGCAGGCCGACTCGGTGCTCGTGTCGTTCAACGACATCGGCCCCGTGCGCGAAGCGCAGCAGCAGTTGCGCTACATGGCGACCCGCGACGCGCTGACGGGCCTCTACAACCGCCGCTGGCTCGGCGACCGCATGCGCGAGCTGTTCTGCGCGCACGACGCGGCAGCCGGGCCGGCGCGCGTCGCGATCCTGTTCATCGATCTGGTCGGCTTCAAGAAGGTCAACGACACGGCCGGCCACGACGCCGGCGACGCGCTGCTGCGCAGCGTCGCCGCGCGGCTCGCGGCCTGCGGGGAGGGCCGCTACGCGCTCACGCGCGTCGGTGGCGACGAGTTCGTGATCCTCGTCGACGATTGCGACGATCCCGATCGCCTGTCGGTGCTCGCACGCGAGGTGATCGAGGCGATCGCGAAGCCGTTCGCGATCGCGAACAACGAGTACTGGCTCGGCGTATCGATCGGCATCAGCGTCGCGCCGCGCGACGGCGACGATGCCGTGACGCTGATGCGCAACGCCGATTCGGCGATGTACGACGCGAAGCAGCGCGGCCGCAACCACTTCACGTTCTTCACCGCGCAGCTCAACCTGCGGCTGCAGCGCCGCTTCGCGATCGAGCAGTCGCTGCGGCGCGCGCTCGCGTCGGACCTGCTGCGGCTCGCGTATCAACCCGTCGTCGATGCGCGCAGCGGCCGCACGGTCGGCGCCGAGGCGCTGCTGCGCTGGACGAGCCCCGAGCTCGGGCCGATGTCGCCGGCGGAATTCATCCCGGTCGCGGAAGATACCGGGCTGATCGTCGCGATCGGCCAGTGGGTGCTCGAAACCGCGTGCCGGCAGGCGGCCGAGTGGCGCCGCACGATCGCGCCGGACCTGATGCTGGCCGTCAACCTGTCGCCGCGGCAGTTTCACGAGGGGCTCGTCGAATCGGTCGGCCGCTGTCTCGCGCAGACGCGGCTCGACCCGTCGGCGCTCGAACTGGAGATCACCGAAGGCGTGCTGATGAACGACACGGACACCGTGCTGCCGATGCTCGAAGCGCTCACGGACATGAACGTGCGGATCTCGGTCGACGATTTCGGCACCGGCTATTCGTCGCTCGCGTACCTGAAGCGCTTTCCGCTGCACAACCTGAAGGTCGACCGCTCGTTCGTGTCGGGCGTGCCCGATCATCACGACTCGGTCGCGATCACGCAGGCGGTCGTCGCGATGGCGCATTCGCTCGGGATGAAGGTCACGGCCGAAGGCGTCGAGACGCAGGCGCAGTCGTGGTTTCTGCAGCAGATCGGCTGCGACATGCAGCAGGGCTATCTGTTCAGCCGGCCGCTGGACGCGAGCGATTACGCGCGCCGGCTCGGCGCCGCATGAAAGCGCGCTCGGCGGCGTTCCGCTAGTGCGCGCCGAATCCGCCGGCGCCCGGCGGCGGCGTCGACGACGGATCGATCTCGACCCGGTTCTTGCCTTCGTGCTTCGCGCGATAGAGCGCGCGGTCGGCCGCCTCGATCAGGACGGTCGTCGGCAGGCCGGGCGCGGGCACGATGCTCGCGCCGCCGATGCTGATCGTCACGGTGTGGTTGCCCGTCGACGAATGCGCGTGCCGCAGTCGCAGCGCCTCGACCGCGAGCCGGATCTTCTCGCCGAGCAGCCGCGCGGCGCCCGGCGACGAGGCCGGCATCACGACCGCGAATTCCTCGCCGCCGAAGCGCGCGGCGAAATCGCCCGATTGCCCGAGGCAGCGCTCGATCGTCGAGGCGATCTGCTTGAGCACGCTGTCGCCCGACACGTGTCCGTACGTGTCGTTGTAGAGCTTGAAGTTGTCGACGTCGATCATCAGCAGCGACAGCTCGCTGCGCTCGCGCGCGCCGCGTCGCCACTCGGCGGCCAGGTATTCGTCGAGATAGCGCCGGTTCGAGAGCCCGGTCAGGCCGTCGGAGTGCGTGAGGCGCCGCAGCTCGAGATTGGCCTCGAGCAGTTGCTGCTGCGACTGCCGCAGCGCGCGATAGGCTTCGTCGCGCTGCAGCAGGTTCAGGTACGAGCGCGAGTGGTAGCGGATGCGCGCGACGAGTTCGATGCGATCGGGCAGCTTGACCAGGTAGTCGTTCGCGCCGGACGCGAACGCGGCGCTCTTGATCACCGGTTCTTCCTGCGTCGACAGCACGATGATCGGCACGTCGCGCGTCGCCGGATTCGCGCGGTACGCCTTCACGAGGCTCAGCCCGTCGGTGCCCGGCATCACGAGGTCCTGCAGGATCACGGTCGGGCGCGTCTCGACCGCGGTGGCCATCGCGTCGTCCGAGCGCGGGCAGTAGTGGAAGTCGATGCCTTCCTCGTCGACGAGCGCGCGCCGCACGGCTTCCGCGACGATCGTCTGGTCGTCGACCAGCAACACCATCGCCGGCGCGTCGGCGGGCGACGCGGTCGGGCCGCCCGGCGGTCGAGTCAGGTCAATCGTCATGGTCGATGCGGGTTGTGGCGGTGGTCGCGGTCGTTGCAGGGGCAGGCATGGGTGTTGCGCGTGGTCATCGTCGGGGTTCAGATTCGCGCCAGCGCCGCCAGTTCGCCCGCGATGCGCCCGAGCGGCAGGATCGCCCGCGCCGCGCCGAGCGTCGCGGCCGCCTTCGGCATCCCGTACACGGCGCTGGTCGCCTCGTCCTGCGCGATCGTATGGTAGCCCTTCATCCGCAGCGCCTTCAGGCCGATCGCGCCGTCGCGGCCCATCCCCGTGAGCAGCACGCCGATCACGCGGCCCGGCCAGTGCTCGGTCAGGCTGTTGAAGAATACGTCGACCGACGGGCGATACGGCGTGGCGGCCGGCTCCCGCGTGTATTCGAGCGTGCCGGCGCGCGTGATGCGCAGGTGATCGTCGGTCGCGGCGAGCAGCGCGACGCCCGGCTGTGGGCGGTCGCCTTCGCGCGCGACGCGCACGGCGAGCCGGGTCTGGCCGTCGAGCCATTGCGCCATGCCTTCGGCGAACGCGCGATCGACGTGCTGCACGATCACGATCGGCGCATTGAAATCGGCCGGCAGGTTGCCGAGGATCGACGCGAGCGCGCCGGGGCCGCCGGCCGATGCGCCGATCGCGATCAGCGGGCCGGCGCCGCCGCGCGCGGCCGCACCGGCGAGGCGCGAGCTGCCCGGTGCGTCGAGCAGGCGGCCGATCTGGTCGATCTTCGCGAGCAGCAGTTTCGTCGTGTCGCCGGCCGCGCCGTCGCCGAGCCGCGGCGTGTCGACCGCGTCGAGCGCGCCGGCGCCCATCGCCTCGAACACGCGCCACGCGTTCGCGCCGATGCAGCTCGTCACGATCAGGATCGCGCACGGTCGTTCGGAGCGCATGATCCGACGCGTCGCCTCGATCCCGTCGAATTTCGGCATGATCAGATCCATCAGCACGATGTCGGGCGGCTGCGCGGCGCACAGTTCGACGGCCTGCGGGCCGTCGGTCGCGACCCACAGCACGCGGTGCTCGGGCCGTCGCGCGATCGCGCGGCGCATCGCCTCGACGGCAAGCGGGAGGTCGTTGACGATGCCGATGTTCACAAGCGGAATTCTCCGGTCGGTTCGTAGTGTTGGAGGTGGGCCGGGTTCATGGAAGGGCGTAGCCTGTTCGGCGCGGCCGGGCGGCATCGGCGGCCGGACGGCACGGCATTCTTTTCGGTTGGCGACGCCCGAATGCTGTCATGCGGCGCGGGCGGCGGCAATCGAAAAATATGCGCATTGTGCGGTTTCAGTACGTTTCCTCTATGGCGATCCCGCATTGCCGGCAAGCGGGGCGGTCGATCCTGTCCGGCAGGCCGCAAAAGTCCGCATGTTACCGTGCCGGCATCGACAAAAAAGCAAGGAGAGAACCGGATGAGCGCGCCCGATACCGTCCTCGTCAGCCGCGACCCGTACGCGCCGATCGTGATCGAGCAGGACGGCCGTTTGCTGTACCGGATCCACATCGAGAGCGGGCACGCGTCGTTCGACCGCGATTTTCCGGTCGAACCCGATGCGGTGCGCGTGCTGCGCGACGATGCCGAGCGCTACTACTTCCTGTTCGCGGCGCTTCACCATCCGTACCAGCTGAGCGCGACGAACCTCTCCGACGCGGAGCGCGAGCGTTATTTCGGCACGATCCTGTTCGCCGGCCGCGACGAAGTCGAAGCCTTCATGACGGAACGCGATCGTGCCAGCAACGGCGCGGTGGCGAACTTGCTGAGCATCTTCACGCAGGCCGATTACCGGCAACTGCGCGAGGGCCGGTGGTTCGGCATGGGTGCGGGCATGCCGGCCGCGTAGCGGGCCGTAGCGCGCATCGGGCCGCGCGGCGGCCGTGCCGCCACGCCGTCAATGGCTGCGCGCGTAGCCCTGGATCAGCGCGCGCATCATCCCTTCGACCGTCGCGTCGCGCAGGTCGGCTTCCTGCTCGGCTTCCTCGACGAGCGCGGCATAGGCGGTCGCGAGCGTCACGCGGTCGACTTCATGGCGTTGCTCCATCAGCGTCACCATCCCGTCCTTCGCCAGATGAGCGGAGAACGCGCGGCTGCCGATGGTCTGGAATACGTCAATCATGGCGGCTCTCCCGTACGTTGCCGATGCTCTTCAGTGTAGTCGGCGCCCCGGGGCTGCGCCACGCGCGCCGGGCGGCCCGATTCATCCGATGAAACGCGGCCGACACATGGCGCGGGCACGGTGTCCATCGGCTTCAACGTTTACCCGAACCGGCAAATTGTCGACTTTTTATCGATAAAGTCTCGTGTTAGATTTCGCCGTCCGAGCCCGATGCAAACCGGGCCGGCCGCGCGTGGCCGACGTGCCGCGCGTCCAGACACAAGGAGGGGAAATGCTGGTGCTGATTGGGGTGCCGATCGTCGTGATCGGCTTCGCGCTGCGCTTCAATGCGCTGCTGGTGGTCACGATCGCGGGGCTCGCGACGGGGCTGGCGGGCGGGCTGAATCTCGTCGACATCGTCAGTGCGTTCGGCAAGGCGTTCACCGAGAACCGCTACATGGGGCTGATCTGGCTCACGCTGCCGGTGATCGCGCTGCTCGAGCGCAACGGGCTCAAGGAGCAGGCGAAGCGGATGATCTCGCGGGTGCAGGCGGCCACCACGGGCCGCGTGCTGATGCTGTACTTCGTGCTGCGCCAGGCGACCGCCGCGCTCGGCCTCACGTCGCTCGGCGGCCACGCGCAGATGGTGCGGCCGCTGATCGCACCGATGGCCGAGGCCGCCGCGGTCGGCCGGCACGGCGAGCTGCCCGAGGCGGTGCGCCAGCAGATCCGCGCGCATGCGTCGGGCGCCGACAACGTCGCCGTGTTCTTCGGCGAGGACATCTTCATCGCGATCCAGTCGATCCTGCTGATCAAGGGCTTTCTCGAACAGAACGGCATCGCCATCGAGCCGCTGCACCTGTCGGTGTGGGCGATCCCGACCGCGATCGCCGCGCTGCTGATCCACTGCACGCGCCTCGCGCTGCTCGACCGCCGGCTCGCGCGCGGCTTCGGCCTGGTCAGGCAGGAGGGCGCGCGATGATCGGCCTCGAATCGCTGTACACGCTCGCGGGGCTGATGTTCGCCGCGTTCGCGTACTTCAACCTGACGGATCGCACGAACCCGCGGCGCGTCGTCAATTTCGCGTTCTGGGCCATCTACGCGGTCACGTTCCTGTTCGGCGCGCTGCTGCCGCATTTCGTGACGGGGTGCCTCGCGATCGCGCTCGCGGTGATCGCCGGCTCCGGCAAGCTCGGCCGCGGCCGGTCCGACGAGGCCGGCGAAGCGGCGGCCGGGCGGCGCGAGACGCTCGCGCAGCGCTTCGGCAACCGGCTGTTCCTGCCGGCGCTGCTGATTCCGCTCGTCACGCTGATCGGCACGTTCGCGCTGAAGCTCGTGCCGTTCGTCGAGCCGAAGAGCGTGACGCTGATCTCGCTCGTGCTCGGCACGATCGTCGCGTTCGTCGTCGCGCTCGCGATGCTGCGCGATTCGCCCGTGCATGCGCTGAAGGAGGCGCGCCACACGATGGATGCGGTCGGCTGGGCCGCGATCCTGCCGCAGATGCTCGCGGCGCTCGGCGCATTGTTCGCGGTGGCGGGCGTCGGCGGCGTGGTGTCGGGGCTCGTGAAGGACTGGGTGCCGATCGATTCGCCGTTCGCGGTGGTCGCGGCCTATACGGTCGGCATGGCGCTGTTCACGATGATCATGGGCAACGGCTTCGCCGCGTTCCCGGTGATGACGGCCGGCATCGGCCTGCCGCTGATCGTCCACCAGTTCCACGGCAATCCGGCGATCATGGGCGCGATCGGGATGCTGAGCGGCTTCTGCGGTACGCTGATGACGCCGATGGCCGCGAACTTCAACATCGTGCCCGCGGCGCTGCTCGAACTGAAGGACAAGAACGGCGTGATCAAGGCGCAGTGGCCGACCGCCGTGCTGCTGCTGGCCGTGAACACGCTGCTGATGTACGCGTTCGTATTCCGCTTCTGATTCGATGGACGAGATCCTCATGACCGACCGACTCACCCCCGAACTCGCGTCGAAATTCGCGTCGCTCGCGCTCGCGCACCTGACCCGCGAATATCCGAACAAGCTCACGCATGCGCTCGAAGGGCCGCACGACGTGCAGGGCCCGCGCGCATTGCACCCGATCTTCTACGGCAGCTACGACTGGCATTCGTGCGTGCACGGCTACTGGCTCGTGCTGCGCGTGCTCGAACGCTACCCGGCACTGCCGGAAGCCGAGCGCATCGTCGCGACCGTCGATGCGCATTTCACCGACGCGAACGTCGCCGGCGAGCGTGCGTATCTCGCGCTGCCGCACAACGCCGGCTTCGAGCGGCCGTACGGCTGGGCGTGGCTGCTCGCGCTCGCCGCGCAGCTCGAGCGGCTCGCGCTGAAGGGCGCGCTGCCGCAGGCCGCGCGCTGGGCGAAGACGCTGGCGCCGCTGGCCGACCTGTTCGTGTCGCGCTTCGAGACGTTCCTGCCGAAGGCGACCTATCCGCTGCGCGTCGGCACGCATTTCAACACCGCGTTCGCGCTGGCGCTCGCGCTCGATTTCGCCCGCGACACGCAGCGCGACGGGCTCGCGGCGCTGATCGTCGATACCGCGAAGCGCTGGCACCTGAACGACGTCGCATGCCAGGCGTGGGAGCCGTCGGGCGACGAATTCCTGTCGCCCGCGCTGATGGAAGCCGAACTGATGCGGAGGGTGCTGCCGGCCGCCGAATTCGACGGCTGGTTCGTGCGCTTCCTGCCCGATCTCGCGCAAGGCGAGCCGGCGACGCTGTTCGAGCCGGCGACGGTCAGCGACCGCAGCGACGGCAAGATCGCGCACCTCGACGGGCTGAACCTGAGCCGCGCGTGGTGCCAGCGTTCGCTGGCCGGCGCGCTGCCGGAAGGCGATGCGCGGCGCGCGAAGCTGCTCGATGCGGCCGATCGGCATCTCGCGAGCGCGCTCGCGCACGTGGCCGGCGATTACATGGGCGAGCACTGGCTCGCGACGTTCGCGTTGCTCGCGCTGGACGCGTAGCGCGCCATCGGGCTTTCGTGGAAGGCGACCGCCTTTGCGTCGTGCGCAACACCGCTTTCCACGACAGGGCCGACGCGCGGCGGCGACGACTCGCTACACTGCCGTACCGGTTGGACGGGCCCCGGCATCAGGCCCGCGAGCAAGGAGACAGAAGAGGATGGAGACCCCACGCGCAGCGGTCGTCACGTACCGCGGCAATGCGATCGAGAACACGCACGTCGCCCATGTGGCGGTCGTCGATGCACGCGGCCGGCTGCTGGCCCGGTTCGGCGATCCGTACCGGATGACGCTCGCGCGGTCGGCGGCCAAGCCGGCGCAGGCGCTGTCGGTGATCGAGACGGGCGCGCCGGAACGCTTCGGCTTCGACGACGCGGACATCGCGCTGATGTGCGCGTCGCACAGCAGCGAGGATCGTCACATCGAACGCACGCGCGCGATGCTCGCGAAGGTGGCCGCGCACGAATCGGATCTGCGCTGCGGCGGCCATCCGCCGTTGTCCGATGCGGTGTACCGGTCGTGGATCAAGCGCGATTACACGCCCACCGGCGTATGCAGCAACTGTTCGGGCAAGCATGTCGGGATGCTGGCCGGCGCGCAGGCGATCGGCGCGGCGATCGCCGATTATCATCTGCCCGACCATCCGATGCAGATGCGCGTGAAGCAGGTGGTGGCCGACGCGTGCGGCCTGCGCGACGATGAAGTCGACTGGGGCATCGACGGCTGCAACCTGCCGACGCCGGCGTTCTCGCTGGATCGGCTGGCGCGCCTGTACGCGTCGCTGGCCGACGGCGCGGACGCGGTGGAGGCGGGCGGCGCGGTGACCGAGCGGGTGCGCGCACTGGCGCGCATTCATCGTGCGATGACCGCCTATCCGGAACTGGTCGCGGGCGACGGACGCTATTGCACGGTGCTGATGAACGCGTTCGGCGGGCAGGTGGTCGGCAAGCTCGGCGCCGATGCGTGCTACGGGATCGGCGTGCGCGCGTCGGAACGCACGCGGCAACTCGGCGCGGATGGCGCGCTCGGCATCTCGGTGAAGATCGAGGACGGCAATCTCGACGTGCTCTACATGGTCGTCAGCGAAATCCTCGAGCGGCTGCGGATCGGCACGGCCGAGCAGCGCGCGCAACTGGCCGCGTTCCACCGGCCGCGGATGCTCAACACGCAGGGCGTCGAGTTCGGGCACGCGACGTTCCCGTTCGACTTGCAGGCGGCTTAGGGCCTGTTCACGCTAATAACGGGCCAGCCCCGCGAATGAATTTTTCCAAACAGGGGAACGTGCCTTTCCGCCCGCATGGCGGCGTCGTTCGTCGTTGCAATAGCTATGGCTATTGCGCCTCCTTTCTCCTTGCCCTGCGGGCGGAAAGGCACGTTCGCAAGCCCGTTATTAGCGTGAACAGGCCCTAACGCCGTCGCCGCGTCGATGCCGCCGGCCCGCGATCCGGGCCGCGCATCGGCGCGCTACGCGCGTGCGTCGCGAATCTTCGCCAGCTCCCGCTCCGACAGCTCGCCGATCTGCGCGAGGTGTTCCGCCAGAAAATCCTTGAGCACGCGCAGCTTCGCCGAGCTGCGCCGGTTCGCCAGATACGCGATGTAGATGTATTCGCCGGTCAGCCGGTTTTGCAGCCGGTAACGCGGCAGCACGGCTTCGAGCTGGCCGCTCGCGAGCAGGTCGCGTACCAGCCAGATCTCGAATTCCGCGATGCCGAGCCCCGCGCAGGTCGCTTCCAGCAGCAGCTCCGAGTGGTCGGTGACGAGGTTGCCGGCCGGCAGCACGCTGTGCTGCGTGTCGCCGCTCACGAGCGCCCAGCGCGGATCGCCTTCCGGGTGCACGTAGCGCAGGCAGTTGTGGTGCGTCAGGTCGTCCGGCGTTGCGGGGCGCCCGCAGCGATCGAGGTAGCCGGGCGTCGCGCACAGGATGCTGTCGTTGCGCGACAGCCGGTGGACGACCAGATTGTCCAGATAGTTCTCGCCTTCGTGGATGTCGAGGTCGAAGCCGCCCGCCACGAGGTCGTTGTGGTTGTCGGTGAGCCGCACGTCGAGCTGGATCGTCGGATAGCGAGCGAGAAACGGTGCGATCAGCGGCGCGAGATGACGGCGGCCGAACGCGACCGGCGCGGTGAGCTTCAGCGGGCCGCTCGGCTGCGCGTTCAGCTCGGCGACGACGCGCAGCGTGTCGTCGAGATCGGCGATCAGCGTGACCGCGCGCTCCAGGTAGATATGGCCGGCTTCGGTGAGCGTCACGCTGTGCGTGGAGCGGTGCAGCAGCGCGACGCCGAGCGCCTCCTCGATCGCCGTGACCTTGCGCGCGACGGTCGACGTCGATACGTGCATCTCCTTCGCGACCGCCGAAAAACTCCCTGTTTCGACCACCCGCACGAACGCGCGCATCGCGCCCAGATGATCGATGCCGGTTTCTCTCGCGCCTTTTTTCATTCGATTCTCGCTGTTGCGTCCCACGCAAAACCGCTTTCGATAATACAGAAGCGAGCTTGTTTTTGCAAAGGCATAGAATGCGAACCCGTCGCGTCGGGAAGCGGCGAACGACGAGCGGCACGAGACATCCAGGAGGGGCACGATGACCGAAAACGGCTTCCGCGTCGAAGCGGATCTTTTAGGCAAACGAAGTATTCCGGATGCCGCCTATTACGGCGTCCACACGCTGCGCGCGAAAGAGAATTTCGACATTTCCGGCCGCACCATTGCGTCGCTGCCGTACCTCGTGATGGCGCTCGCGTCCGTGAAGGAAGCGGCGGCCGACGCCAATTGCGAACTGGGGCTGCTGCCGCGGCCGTACCGCGATGCGATCGCCGCCGCGTGCGTCGAGATCCGCGAAGGGCGGCTGCACGACCAGTTCGTCGTCGACGTGATCCAGGGCGGCGCCGGCACGTCGACCAACATGAACGCGAACGAGGTGATCTGCAACCGCGCGCTCGAAATCATGGGGCACGCGCGCGGGCAGTACGAATACCTGCATCCGAACGAGCACGTCAATCTAGCGCAGAGCACCAACGACGTCTATCCCACCGCGATCCGCATCGCGACCTGCTTCGCGGTCGAGCACCTGCTCGAGGCGATGGCGCGGCTGCGCGATGCATTCGCGGAGCGCGCCGATGCGTTCGCCGGCTTGCTGAAGCTCGGCCGCACCCAATTGCAGGACGCGGTGCCGATGACGCTCGGCCAGGAATTCTCGACCTACGCGGTGATGCTGACGGAAGACATCGCGCGGCTGCAGGAGGCCGGCTGGCTGATCCGCGAGATCAACCTCGGCGCGACCGCGATCGGCACGGGCATCACCGCGCATCCGCAGTACGCGGAGAAGGCGCTGGCCGCGCTGCGCCGCATCACCGGGCTCGACCTGAGCACCGCGCCGAACCTGATCGAAGCGACGCAGGATTGCGGCGCGTTCGTCCAGGTGTCGGGCGTGCTCAAGCGGATCGCCGTCAAGCTGTCGAAGATCTGCAACGATCTGCGGCTGCTGTCGAGCGGCCCGCGCGCGGGCTTCGGCGAGATCAACCTGCCGCCCGTGCAGGCCGGCTCGTCGATCATGCCCGGCAAGGTGAATCCGGTGATCCCGGAAGTCGTCAACCAGGTCGCGTTCGAGGTGTTCGGCAACGACCTGACCATCACCTTCGCGGCCGAGGCCGGCCAGCTTCAGCTCAACGCGTTCGAACCGGTGATCGCGAGCGCGCTGTTCCGCAGCTTCAGCCACCTGACGGCCGCCTGCACGACGCTCGCGCAGCGATGCGTGAGCGGCATCACCGCGAATCCCCAGCGGCTGCGCGAAACGATGGAGCGCTCGGTCGCGCTCGCGACCGCGCTGAACCCGTACATCGGCTACAAGCGCGCGACCGCCGTGGCCGCCGAAGCGCATGCGACCGGCAAATCGATCCGCGAGGTCGTGCTGGCGCACGAACTGATGACCGACGCGCAACTCGACGAAGCGCTGCAGCCCGAAGCGCTGATCCGGCCGCGGGCGTTCTGACGCCGGCCGGTTCGGCAGCCGTACCGAAAGCGCCCCCGGAGCGGGGCGCGACACATCTACAAACAACGGAGACTCACGATGACACACCCCAGCGAGCGCCCGGCCGGCCCGGCCGGCGGCGCGGATGCCGTGCATGCCGACCCCGATGCGATGTTCGCGTCGCACGAAGCCGGCTATGCGAAGCAATTGAAGCCGCGGCACGTGCAGATGATCGCGATGGGCGGTGCGATCGGCACCGGCCTCTTTCTCGGCGCGGGCGGCCGCCTGCAAAGCGCGGGGCCGGCGCTCGCGCTCGTGTATCTCGTGTGCGGCGTGTTCGCGTTCCTGATCATGCGCGCGCTCGGCGAGCTCGTGATGCACCGGCCGACCAGCGGCAGCTTCGTGTCGTACGCACGGGAGTTCATGGGCGAACGCGCGTCGTTCGTCGCGGGCTGGATGTACTACCTGAACTGGGCGACGACCGGCATCGTCGACATCACCGCGGTCGCGATCTACATGAAGTACTGGGCCGTGTTCACCGACGTGCCGCAATGGGTGTTCGCGCTCGGCGCGCTCGGGATCGTGTCGGTGATGAACATGATCGGCGTGAAGGTGTTCGGCGAGATGGAGTTCTGGTTCTCGCTCGTCAAGGTCGGCACGCTTGCGGTGTTTCTCGCGGTCGGCGCGGTGTTTCTCGCGAGCGGCCATCCGGTGGCGGGGCAGATGACGGGGCTGCATCTCGTCGCGGATCACGGCGGGATCTTCCCGCACGGCATCCTGCCGGCCGTGCTGATCGTGCAGGGCGTCGTGTTCGCGTACGCGAGCATCGAGCTCGTCGGTGTTGCCGCGGGCGAGACGGCTGACGCGCGCAAGGTGCTGCCGAAGGCGATCAACAGCGTGATGTGGCGCATCGCGCTGTTCTATGTCGGCTCGGTCGTGCTGCTGACGATGCTGCTGCCGTGGACCGCGTACAGCGCGCACGAAAGCCCGTTCGTCACGTTCTTCAGCAAGCTCGGCGTGCCGTACGTCGGCACGGTGATGAACGTCGTGGTGCTGACCGCCGCGCTGTCGAGCCTGAATTCCGGTCTCTATTCGACGGGCCGCGTGCTGCGCTCGCTCGCGATGGGCGGCTCGGCGCCGCGTTTCGTGTCGCGGATGAACGCGCGCGGCGTGCCGTACGGCGGCATCCTGATCACGGTCGCGATCAACGCGATCGGCGTGCCGCTCAACTACATCGTGCCGGCCCAGGCGTTCGAGATCGTGCTGAACATGGCGTCGCTCGGGATCATCACGACGTGGGGCTTCATCGTGATGTGCCAGATCCTGTTCCGCCGCGCGGTCGATCGCGGCGAGATGAAGGCCGTGTCGTTCCGGATGCCGGGCGCACCATTCACGTCGTGGCTCACGCTCGCTTTCCTGGTCGGCGTGCTGGTGCTGATGGCGTTCGACTATCCGGGCGGCACGTGGACCATCGCGACGATTCCCGTCGTCGTGCTCGCGCTGGTGATCGGCTGGAAGCTGGCGAAACGCGGCGCCGAGCGCGAGCGGGCGGCGGCGATGCCTGCATCCGTGCGTGGCGTGGCGGACCCTGCGCAAAACGCGTGACGTGATGCACCCGGGGGCGCCGGTTCGTTCGCGGGCCGGCGCCCCCGGTACGTTTGGATCAAGTTGGGTTCAACCCGGTGCGCTCACCGACCCATCGGCCGAAATCGCCGGCCATCTCCGCGGTCAGCTCGTGGCCGGCCGCATACAGCCGCGTGTCGTGCGCGACGCCGAGCGCCGTCAGCTTCGCGTCGGCCTTGTCCGCCCACGAGACGGGCAGCTTGTCGTCGAAGCGGCCATGCATCACCAGCGCGTGCAGCGTGCTCAATGCATCGCGCGGCGCGATCAGCGGATCGATTTCCGGCAGGATGCGCCCGCACAGCACGGCGAACGCGCTGACGTCGCCCGGCGACGTGAGGCCGACGCTCGCGCTCATGATGCCGCCCTGACTGAAGCCGGCGATCACGGTCGGCAACGCGGGCGCGGCGCCATCCCGCGCGCGCAGCGCATGCAGCAGCGTGATCAGTTGCACGCGGCTCTCGTCCGCGCGCGCCGCATCGATTTCAGGGCCGTTCGGACCGAAACGCACCGGAAACCACGCATGCTGACTGGGCCCGAACGTCAGCGGGCCGCGCAGGAACGCGATTTCGATGTGCGGATCGATCACGTCGGCCACGTTCAGCAGGTTGGTTTCGTTGCCGCCGACGCCGTGCAGCAGCAACAGGCGGGCGGCGGGGCGGCCGGCGGCCGGGCGTAAACGGTACTGCAGGCCGGAATCGGGATCGGTGGTCAGCGGCAGGACGTCGGTCATCGCGTGGGTCCGGTTGGGGGAGTGATCCGACAGTCTAGAACGCCCGGCGGGGCGAGGTGAATCGCCGGATTGCGATTGATTCTTTCTCGCCAGGAATGAATTGACCGGCTTGAAAGTTTTTTGTCAGAATCGGGTGCGACCACCGACACACCGGGAGATCCGATGAATTCGACGAAAAGATTTGAAGCCGACGATGCCAAAGCTGAACGGCTTCCCAACGACGCGGGATTCGGCGCTCGCGGTTCCCATGAACCTCGTCGCAGCGCAGTGAGCGCGAACGAGCCGGCGCTGGAGCAGTGGGCGTGGCTGGCACCTCTGATCGGACCAATAGACCCGGAGTTTGAAAACGCGCTCGCGTCGCGACCCGCGATTTCAGACGAGAGCGGATGCATTTGACGTTGCGGCAGCAAGCGAATGCGCAAACGTTTTACCGGTATTCGACCGGATTGAATTGTCGGATCGAGAAATAAAAGAATGAATATCCAGATCCGATTTGCCTAGGTCACCGGGCAAGCCGGACGGGACACCCGGGCCAACAGTTAACGGCCCGTCCAATAAGAACTTTAGCCTTTTCTCCCTGCAATTAATCATTGCGATTTCCTCAATGGCCGATTGATTTTCGGTCATCGGACAGTCATACACCATCCCCGATAATTCGGCGCTCACATTCTTTCAATAGACCAAAGGGCGATCGAACCCGGATCGCTGCGGGGAGCTGTACTCATGACCATCCGTCATCGCATTACGCTGCTAGTCGTCCTGACGTTCTTCGCGCTGTCCGCGATCGGCATCTACGCCGTGTACCAGACGCGCAAGAGCGCATCCGAGGTGCGTCAGGTCACCCAGGGAATCGTGCCGAGCGCGCTCGCGTCGGCGGATCTCGTCGCCGATGTGAAGAACATCCAGATCGCGACGATGACGCTCGTCTACGCGCCCGACGCGAACACCGCCGCCCAGGCGCGCGACGAGCTGAAGGCGAAGCAGGCCGCGCTGCGCGCCGCACTCGACGCGCAGGCGAAATCGGCGGTCGGCCAGGCGCAGGTCGGGCTCGTCGCGCAGGCGAAGGACAGCGCCGCGAACTATTTCGCGGCGATCGCCGACACCGTGAAGATGAAGACGGACGGCAAGGCCGAGATGGCGCAGGCCTACCTGTTCGCGAACGTCGCGCAGTATCGCGATGAACTCGAAAGCATCGTCGACACGCTGCGCGTCGAGAAGAACCGCCAGAAGGACGACGCGATCGGCGCGCTGAACGGGATGCTCGCGACCACGGCGACCGCGATCGCGGGCGTCGCCGGCACGGTGATCGTGCTGCTGACCGCGCTCGGCTTCGTGCTGTATCGCCAGATCACGCGCCCGCTGATCGGGATGCAGACGGCGATGAGCGAGATCGCGACGAGCCAGGATTTCACGCGCCGCGTGCCGGTGGGCCGGATGGACGAGATCGGCCATTCGATCGTCGCGTTCAACGGGATGATCGGGAAGATCCAGGAGAACGCCGCGCAACTGAAGCAGAAGACGGCCGACATCCAGGCGATGCTGCAGAACATGCAGCAGGGCATCCTGACCGTCGTCGAGGGCGGCGTCGTGCACGCGGAGTATTCGGCGTACCTCGAAACCATCTTCGAGACGAACGACATCGCCGGCCGCGACCTGATGGCGCTCGTGTTCGACGATTCGGCGATCGGCGCCGACGCGCGCTCGCAGGTCGACGCGGCCGTGCACGCGTGCCTCGGCGAGGATAGCATGAACTTCGGGTTCAACGAACACCTGCTCGTCAACGAAGTCGCGAAGCGGATGCCGGACGGCCGCGAGAAGTGGCTCGACCTGAGCTGGTCGGCGATCACCGACGAGACCGACACGGTGGTGCGCCTGATGCTGTGCGTGCGCGACGTGACCGAGATCCGCGAGCTGACCGCGCAGGCCGGCGAACAGCAGCGCCGCCTCGAGATGATCGGCGAGATTCTGTCGATCAGCCAGGACAAGTTCCACGACTTCGTGCACAGCGCGAAGGGCTTCCTCAGCGAGAACGAGAGGATGATTCGCCAGCACGAGCGCGTCGATCATTCGATCGTCGCGGCGCTGTTCCGCAACATGCATACGATCAAGGGCAATGCGCGCACGTACAGCCTTCAGCATCTGACTAACATCGTCCACGAAGCGGAGCAGGCGTACGAATCGCTGCGCCGCGCGGACAGCGGCCCCGAGTGGAACCGCGACGCGCTGATGGAGGATCTGGCGCGCGTACGCGAGGCCGTCGACCACTACGCGACGATCAACGCGGTCACGCTCGGCCGTAGCGGCGAGCCGGCGCAGAACGGCGCCG